>CAZPPU010000291.1:0-1528 GCA_964588515.1 uncultured Nitrospirota bacterium | reverse complement strand
TTGCGGTGGCGCTCGGTCTTCTGCCCGCCGTTGCCGGGCCTGTTTGCGATGTGCGCATAAGTGTCGAGGGTCTCGGCGGCTATGCGCTGTCTTTTGCCCTCCGGCAGGTGTTCGAGGGTCCTCATGTTGTGGAGCCTGTCTGCGAACTTTATGAGGATTACCCGTATGTCCTCGGACATGTTGAGGAGCATCTTCCTGAAGTTTTCCGCTTGGGCCTCCTCCCGCGACTTGAACTCCATCCTGCCGAGCTTCGTGAGGGCCTCCACGAGGAATGCGATGTCGTGGCCGAAGCTCCTTATGATGTCTTCCCGCCCCGTCTCGGTGTCCTCTATGGTGTCGTGGAGCATGGCTGCGGCTATGGTCGTTGAGTCCATCCCAAGGTCCGCAAGTATGGAGGCCACTGCAAGGGGGTGTTCGATGAAGGGCGTGCCGTCCTGCCTTTTTTCCCTCCCGTGGGCCTCGCTCGAAAAGAAATACGCCTTCCTGATAAGCTCCTCGTCTGCGGAAGGGTTATACGAGCGGACTTTCCTGATGAGGTCTTCTATGCTTTTGACTTCTTCACCCATACATTATTATAAAACTTTTACGCCACATGGGGGGGCCGGAAATCGAGCTTACCGAGGAGGAACGAAAGACCCTGATGAAATGGCTTGAGGAATGAGGCCCTTGAGGGCCTCCTCAAGGGCGGCAACTCCGGTGTAATGCACCGCCCGTAAGCCGCCTGCCCCGGCCCGCTTTATGTTGGCGGGGTTGTCGTCTATGAAGAGGACTTCGCCGGGTTTGAGGCCCAATACCCCGCAGACATCGGCAAATACCGATTGGTCCCTTTTGCCTTTCCCGAGTGTATAGGAGTTGAAGATATGGTCGAAATGCCGGTAAAAAGGCGCTCTGCCGTTAAGCTCATCGAGCCAGTTCGTCTGGTCGCTCAGTATCCCTGTTATAAGACCTCTTGCCCTTAGGCTGTCTGCAATCTTAAGGACGGCGGGCCTTAAAACGAATCTCTTAAGGACCTCCGACCGCAACTCCTCGGCGCTTAAGGCAATCCCCGACTTCTCCCTTACCGCGTCCCAGTATGTATGCTCATCGGCAAGCCCGAGCACATAGCCTGTTTCGTAGATAAGGTCGTCCGAGAGCCTGAAAAACCAATCGGGCTCAAGCCCGTAGGTTCGGGCCACGGCCTTGAGGCCCTCCCTGAAGCCTTCCTCGGCAATGACCCCCCCAAAGTCGAAAAGCACGGCCTTTATCAGTAGTCTACCCCCTTCTGAGGCTCAATCTTTTGCCTGTAGGCATGCTTTATCTCCTTAAGCTCGGTGACCGTATGCGCCCTCGCTATGACCTCCGGGTGCGCGTCCCTGCCCGTAAGCACAAGATGGGTAAGCGGGGGCCTCGCCTCTATAAGCTCAGGCACCTGAGGGAGGTCCACGAGCCCGAGCTTAAGGGCGTTGTTTATCTCATCGAGGACGACCATATCGAAGCCGCCGGTCGTAAGCTTTTCCTTTGCAAGCGCAATCGCCTCCTGCGCATTGGC
>CAZPPU010000290.1:0-1531 GCA_964588515.1 uncultured Nitrospirota bacterium | reverse complement strand
TAAGATAATGCAACTGGAGTCCTTCCTACTTCAACGAAAGGAAGGGACAATGTCCCTTACAGCTTTTGGTAGAAAGTATCATGTTTACACTTATTTTGTCAATGCTTCCTTACAAACTCACAGCCCCTTATTCAGTGCCTTCTTAATCCCCTTTGCGGCCTGTTTGATCCTGTGTTCGTTTTCAACGAGGGCGAACCTGACATATCCGTCCCCGCCCTCTCCGAAGCCTATCCCCGGGGAGACCGCAACGCCCGCTTCCTTTATCAGAAACTTGCAGAACTCAAGCGAGCCCATTTTCTTGAAAGGCTCCGGGATTTCCGCCCACACAAACATCGTTGCCTTCGGAGGCGGCACATCCCATCCTGCGCGTTTAAGGCCCTTTATAAGCTCGTTTCTCCTTGACTGATAGGTCTTCCTGTATTCCTCTACGCAGTCCTGAGGCCCGCGGAGGGCGACTATGCTCGCTATCTGGATGGGCTGGAACATCCCGTAATCGAGATAACTCTTTATCTTTATGAGCGCGCCCACTACATCCTTATTGCCCACGCAGAAGCCGACGCGCCAGCCCGCCATCGAGTAGCTCTTCGTCAGGGAAAAGAACTCCACGCCCACTTCCCTCGCCCCGGGCGCCTGAAGGAAGCTCGGGGCCTTGTAGCGGTCAAAGACCAAGTCCGCATACGCAAAATCATGGATGACGATTATCTTGTTTTCCTTTGCGAAGTCCACGACCTTCCCGAAGAACTCAAGCCCCTCGACGACTTGCGTAGTCGGGTTATGCGGGAAGTTTATTATGAGCATCTTCGGCCTCGGCCATGTCTTTTTGTATGCCTTTTCCATTTCTTCGAAGAAGTCCACATCCGGGCCTATGGGCACGCTCGTAACCTCCCCGCCTGCGATTATCACCCCGTATGGATGGATGGGGTAAGCGGGCGTCGGGGTCATGACGACATCGCCGGGCTGGACGGTCGCAAGTATGAGGTGAGAAAGCCCCTCTTTTGAGCCGATTGTTACAACCGCCTCTTTTTCCGGGTCGAGTCCTACATCGAACCGCCTCTGGTACCATTCGCACACGGCCATCCTGAGTTGCGTAATCCCCTTCGATGCCGAGTACCTGTGGTTTTTTGGGTTTTTAGCTGCCTCGCAGAGCTTCTCTATGACATGCTTAGGCGCGGGCATGTCCGGGTTCCCCATGCCTAAGTCTATGATGTCCTCGCCCCTTTGCCTTGCCTCGGCCTTCAGGGTGTTTACAATCGCAAACACATAAGGCGGAAGCCTCTTTATTCTTCCGAAATCAAACATTGAGGGCACGGCCCCCTGCGATTTTGACATGTCCGTATGCCTCTTCTGCGTTCATACTGCTCCTTACCATCGGCCCGGAGGCCGCATGTCTAAAGCCCATTCCGAGGGCCGCATCCCTCAGCCGGTCGAATACCGCCGGCGGCAGATATTCCGCAACCGGCAGGTTCCGCTTAGAGGGCCTCAGGTACTGCCCTATTGTAACAAAATCACAGCACGCCTTTCTCAGGTCCCT
>CAZPPU010000289.1:0-1550 GCA_964588515.1 uncultured Nitrospirota bacterium | reverse complement strand
AATTTGGCGCACGCAGGGGCCACGACGGGCATGTGCTCTGGATAGACACATCCGGCATAAAGTCCGGCGAGGTCCCTTACGAGCTTGTAAAGACGATGCGGGCCTCGGTCCTCGTGCTCGGCCCGCTCCTTGCACGGTTCGGAAAGGCAAAGGTCTCCCTTCCCGGCGGATGCGCCATAGGCGCAAGGCCCATCAACCTTCACCTGACGGCCCTCGAAACAATGGGCGCCAAGATAGGGCTCGAAGGCGGGTATGTCTCCGCAAAGGCCGACCGTCTTAAGGGTGCGGATATTTATTTCGATATCGTAACCGTCACGGGCACGGAAAACCTGATGATGGCCGCATGTCTTGCCCGCGGAAAGACCGTGCTCGAAAATGCGGCCCGGGAGCCCGAGGTCGCCGACCTTGCAAAACTTCTCGTATCCATGGGCGCACGGATAAAAGGCGCGGGGGAAAGCACAATCGAGATAGAGGGCGTAGATGAACTCAAGCCGTTTGAGCATACCGTTATTCCGGATAGAATCGAGGCGGGCACATTCATGGCAGGGGCGGCCATCACGGACGGCGATATAACCTTAAAAGGCGCGATGGCCGGGCACATGGAGGCGCTGATTCACAAGATGGCGGAGACCGGCCTCGATGTCCATGAGCAGGCGGGGGGCATCAGGGTGTCCGGCCCCAAAAGACCCCTCTCAAGGGATATCACTAGGGCCCCCTATCCCGGCTTCCCCACGGACATGCAGGCCCAGTTCATGGCCATGATGTCGGTTGCCGAAGGCACGAGCCTGATTACCGAAACGGTATTCCCGGAAAGGTTCATGCATGCGGCCGAGCTGAAAAGGATGGGCGCGGACATAACCGTGAAGGCCGGAACGGCCACTGTGAAGGGTGTGAAGGGGCTTAAGGCCGCAGAGGTCATGGCCACGGACCTCAGGGCCTCTGCCTCGCTCGTAGTGGCCGCGCTTTCGGCAAAGGGCAGGACGACAATCCACAGGGTCTATCATCTCGACCGGGGATACGAAAACATAGAGGTCAAGCTGAGGGGGTTGGGCGCGGCCATAAAAAGAGTAAAATAATACCATGGCCCCAAAAGACTCCCCGCCCTCAAAAAAACTTTCCGAAACTCCACGTCAGACCGGCGTCTATATCTTTAAGGGTCAGGGCGGAAGGGTCCTCTATGTCGGCAAGGCAAAGGACCTGAGAAGCCGCATCGGTTCGTATTTCCGGAAGTCCGCGGGGCTGGACATCAGGAAGTCCTCGATGGTAAGGTCGGTCAAGGACTTCTCCTTCATCGTGACAAAGGGCGAGCTTGAGGCATTCGCCCTCGAGGCGAACCTCATAAAACAGTATAAGCCCAAGTTCAATGTCATATTCAGGGACGACAAGAACTACCCGTATATAAAGGTCAACATCCATGAGGAATGGCCGAACATCGAGGTCGTAAGGAAAATCAAAAAGGACGGGGCCCTTTATTTCGGCCCTTATGTGCCCTCCGGCGTAATGTGGGAGGCCCTTGCGTTCATAAGGAGGCACTTTAATATAAGGCCGTG
>CAZPPU010000288.1:0-1585 GCA_964588515.1 uncultured Nitrospirota bacterium | reverse complement strand
TCCCATGAGGCAACAGAGAAACATTTCGTTTAGATTTTTACGTGAGGCAACGGGATCCGCTCAAATCGGGGTTGACATAAATCCGGCCTTTTGCTAATATCCTAAGGTTTTCCCGGAGGGCAATATGAACTTAGCGACATTCAGGGGCGGGATACATCCGCCGGACAGAAAAGAGATATCCGCAGGCAAAGCGATCGAGACTGCAAGGCCGCCCGAAAGGGTAGTCATCCCCTTAAGCCAGCACACCGGGGCGCCGTGTAAGCCCGCGGTCGCAATCGGCCAGACGGTCAGGAAGGGCGAGGTCATAGGGACCGCAGAGGGCTTCGTCTCCGCGCCCGTGCATTCCTCGGTCTCGGGCAAGGTAATCGCAATAGGCGAGTTCCCCAATGCCATGGGCAGGATGGTCAACTCCGTAGTCATAGAAAACGACGGCAAAGAAGAATGGGTAGAGCTTAAGGAAGAGCCCGATTGCCTGAACCTCCCGCCGGATGCGATAAAACAAAAAGTAAGGGACGCAGGCATAGTCGGCCTCGGCGGCGCGGCCTTCCCGACATCGGTCAAGCTCTCTCCGCCCAAGGAAAAACCCATAGACACGGTCATCTTAAACGGCGCCGAGTGCGAGCCGTATCTTACGGCCGACTACAGGCTCATGCTCGAAAGGCCGGGGGACATCGTCGAGGGCCTGAAACTCCTCATGAAGACCCTCGATGTGAAAAAGGGCTTCATCGGCATAGAAAACAACAAGCCCGATGCCGTTGCCAAAATGAAAGAGGCGGTCTTCCGCAGAGGCAACAGCTTAGAGGTATGTGCGCTTGAGGTCAAATACCCTCAGGGCGCGGAAAAGATGCTCATAAAAGCCCTTACCGAAAGGGAAGTCCCCCCGAGGGGACTACCGATGGATGTGAGCGTCCTCGTTCAGAATGTCGGCACCGCGCTTGCGGTCTACGAGGCCGTCAGGTTCGGCAAGCCCCTCATAGAGAGGGTCGTTTCGGTTACCGGAGAAGGGATTAAAGAGCCTAAAAACCTCATGGTCAAGATAGGCACGCTCGTAAGCAAGCTCATAGAGGACTGCGGCGGGTTTAAGGATGAGGCCCCGAAGGTCGTCTCCGGAGGCCCGATGATGGGCTTCGCCCTCGGCACACTCGATGTGCCGGTTACGAAGGGCACATCCGGAATACTCGTAATGAGCGGGTCGGAAGTCGTCCATGCGCAGGACTACAAGCCATGCATCCGTTGCGGCAGGTGCATAGACATATGCCCGATGAGCCTCATGCCCTCGATGTTGAGCGTCCTGAGCGAGGCGGGCTTTTACGAGGAGACGAAGGAATACAACCTCTTTGACTGCTTCGAGTGCGGCAGTTGCGCATATGTGTGCCCTTCAAAGAGGCCCATCGTGCAGTTCGTGAGACTCGCAAAATCAATGACAAAGCCTTAGGGCCGACAAAGGGGGACTGTGGCGGTAAAAAGCGTTAAATGGCTCTTTATCCTGTCGGCTATCCTCTTTAGCCTTGACACCGCCTTTGCCTCCGACTCCTGCGAGTCGCCTTTAGCCGATGCCGCCGCTCCTGCCCCGTCCGCCTGCGGC
>CAZPPU010000287.1:0-1588 GCA_964588515.1 uncultured Nitrospirota bacterium | reverse complement strand
TTTTGCCAATAACTGCGGAGCGATACTTAAAGACGTGAAAAAATCCGGTGCGGATGTTATCGGCATCGACTGGCGGGTGGCGATAGGCGAGGCGATAAAGAAGTTAGGCAGGAAGGTCTCCGTTCAGGGGAACCTCGACCCGCTTGCGCTTTTTATGCCGGAAGAAAAACTCAGGGAACGGGTCAGGGATATACTCCTTAAGGCCAAGGGGGCAAGAGGACATATATTCAACTTAGGGCACGGCATTTTGCCCGAGACGCCGGTCCCTGCCGCAAAGGCCCTCATACGGGCAATCCATGAACTGAGCAGAAGGCAAACGGAAGAGATTTGAAATTTCGGATTAAAAACGGCTAATATAGTAGACCAAAATAAAAGGAGGTAGGCATGTTTCCTGATATAGCGTGGGCAATGGCTCCGTCTCAAGGACAACAGGGCGGCGGAGGCGCACTTGCGGGTTTTCTCCCGCTCATCCTGATATTCGTAATCTTTTATTTCCTTCTCATACGGCCCCAGCAGAAGAAGGCCAAGGCGCACAGGCAGATGCTCGACGCCGTGAAGAAGGGCGACAAGGTCGTCACCTCGGGCGGCATCTACGGGCTTGTGGAAGCGGTCGGGCCCACTACGGTCGTTCTTAAGATTGCGGAGAATGTGAAGGTAAAGTTCGGAAAGGCATACATTGCTGAGGTCAGGCCTCCAACCGAAGAAGATTGATATAACCGCCCTCCGCAATCACCCAAAGACAAGGCTCTATATAGACATGGCGGACCGCTACCTTGAGTCCATCGGCTATACGGAGCACGGCCAGCGGCATGCGGAGATAGTCTCTCAGACCGCGCACGACATCCTAAAAAGCCTCTCTTACCCTGAAAAGGACATCGAGCTTGCGATGGCGGCGGGCCTCCTGCACGATATAGGCAATATGCTCGGCAGAAGCCAGCACCATAAGATGGGCGCGCTCCTTGCCAAAGAGATTTTAGAGGACTTGGGCTTCGAGCTCATGGACATCGGCAGGGTCATGATGGCCATCATCCTCCATGAGGAAGACGAAGGCGCAATACCCGACCCGGTGGCCGCGGCCCTCCTCATAGCGGACAAGTCCGATGTCCATAGAAGCAGGGTCAGAAAGCCGTCCTTCGTGACCGACGACATCCACGACAGGGTGAACTTTGCGGCCACGGAATCCGACCTTGCGGTTGAGCCGGAAAAGCGGCTTATAACCCTCTCCGTGGTCATAGACACCCGGCTGTCGCAGGTCATAGAGTACTTCGAGATATTCCTTTCGAGGATGACCGCATGCAGGAGGGCCGCAAAGGTCCTTGACTGCGAGTTTCAGCTCTTCATAAACAACACAAGAATGGCTTGACGAGGCTTAATTGTTCAAGGATAAGGACTGCGGAGAGATAAGGGAATCCGACATAGGCTCGGCGCTCGGCGTTGCGGGCTGGGTCTTCAGAAGGAGGGACCACGGCGGCCTCATATTCGTAGACCTGAGAGACCGAAGCGGCCTTCTACAGGTGGTCTTCAGCCCCGATGCCGCGCCTGAGCTACAAGGACTCTATGGAACGGTTCGGAAACGACAAGCCGGATA
>CAZPPU010000286.1:1209-1589 GCA_964588515.1 uncultured Nitrospirota bacterium | reverse complement strand
GCATTAAGTCTTTTGCGGGTAAGCCTCTTTATAAAATGTATGCCGTAATAAAGGGCTATGTCTATATGGTCGAGGGTGAGCTTGGAGGTAAACGGCACATTTGCATTAAAGGTCTTATCTCCGAAAACGAAGTTGACATTCTTTGAGCCCGAGCCCTCAAAGCTCATCGGAGTCGCCATAATGTAGATATTCGGGATGGCAAGGGGCATGTCTATCTTCAGTCTCCCGAACGGTCTTTGCTCCTTGTCGTATCTAAGTTCGCTGTTAAGGTCCAAAGCGATGCCCTTATAAGCAAGAGAGCCCTGCGGGTCCTGCTTCCACAAGCCGACGCCGGCCTCAAGCCCGAAGACGTGGACTACGTCAACGCGCACGGCACGTCC
>CAZPPU010000286.1:458-1199 GCA_964588515.1 uncultured Nitrospirota bacterium | reverse complement strand
ATACGATGCCGAAGGCACCGCAAGCAACACCAATAAAGCCGTAAGATAAAAAAGTCTCCGCATAAATCCTCCTCTTAAAATCCCCGCCCTGCAGGGATGAGATGGAATCTTAAAATGAATTCCCTTACTAAAATCAGGATATGTCAACAACAAAATACATTTTAGGGTTGTATCGGCAAAATAGGGGTGCGCCGCCTATGAAAACGGACGCACCCCTGAAGGGGGAAAACCCTTTTCTTCTACTGCTCCTTCAGCACCTTCAGCGATTCTCTTGCATCCTTTGCAAGCGTAGAGGCGGGATATTTCTTGAGGAATTCCTCGAACCTCTTTATGGACTCAGCCTTGTCGCCCTTTATGGCAAGGTCCAATGCGGAGTTAAAGCTCTCGAGCTCCTCTTTTTTGACCTCCACTTCCTTGCCCTTCCAGTAGAGACTCTCTGCTCCCTCGTCCTTTGCACCCCTTACGCCCCCTACTGCCGTGGTCGCAGTGGTGTCCTTAGGCGGAGCAAGCTTATCCACCTTGCCCTTGAGTTTCGACCAGTGGTCTCCCTTTTCACCGGCCAAAGACAGTGAGGCCGAAAGAAAAACCGTCAAAAGGAAAACCGCAAGTAAGATTGCCAATGCCTTTTTCATAACCGTTCCCTCCTTTCAAGATAATTATATCACCCTTAAAGCCGTATTTCCATCTAAGGCCCTTTGTCCTCCCCGGGCGAAAGCAAAAAGAGCGTTTCGTTTGCGTCCC
>CAZPPU010000286.1:0-448 GCA_964588515.1 uncultured Nitrospirota bacterium | reverse complement strand
ATTGACCTGAAGATCTTGCAGGCTATGTCTTTTTCCCTCTCCATGAGCCTGTTTAATGCATCCATGGGTATCTTTATGAGAACCGAGTCCGTATCCGATATAACAGTGGCCGACCGCGGGGATTGGTCAACAAAGGAGACCTCGCCTATGGGGCTTCCCTCATTGAGGGTTATAATCGCCTTTCCGGACTTCAGCACCTTCACAGCGCCTTCCTTTACGATGTATAACGCATCGCAGCCCGTGCCCTCTTTCATTATCTCCTGACCTTCGCTAAAGGCAACGCGCTGGGTTATCTTGCTTATGTGCGCAAGCTCCATTGTGGTCAGGCCGTTAAAAAACCCTATCTTTTTAAGAAGCCCTATGTCTTCCACCCGGCCCCCTTTTATTAAATATCTACATGATTATAAAAATTTTACCTAAAATAATGCAATCGCTTGGTTTAAAATAC
>CAZPPU010000285.1:0-1610 GCA_964588515.1 uncultured Nitrospirota bacterium | reverse complement strand
GCCTTGTGATCATGGGCTCGGCAGCAGGCACATCAAAAGATGTGGTGGACAGTCTTCAGGATAAGCGCATTAAGGCGGGGCTTCTCAGGCCGAGACTCTTCATGCCCTTCCCTTATGATGAAGTTGCAGACAGCCTTAAGAACCTTAAAGCTGTTGCCGTCATGGACAGGGCGGATTCCTTCGGAGGCTACGGCCCTGTATTTATGGAGATAAGCTCCGCCCTTTATCAGAAGGACAGGACACCGGCATTAATCAACAAGATATACGGGCTAGGCGGCAGGGACTTCCTTCCCGTGCATGCAGAGGAGACATTTGCCGAGCTTTCGGAAATCGCAAAGGCAGGCAAGGTTAAAACCGTCAAAGAATACATCGGAGTGAGGCAATAAAATGGCTACTGAACTTAAACTTAAAGAGCTTTCAAAGAAAGAAGAACTGCTTACGCACGGCCACAGGATGTGCGCGGGATGCGGTGCGCCTACAATAGTAAAGATGGTGCTCCTTGCAACGGATTATCCCATTATTGCCGCAAACGCCACGGGGTGCCTTGAGGTCTCGACCTGCATTTCCGAGTATACGGCATGGAAAATCGATATAAAGTTCATTGCATTCGGCGGAGACGGCGGGACATACGACATAGGGTTTCAGAGCCTCTCCGGAGCGATGGAGCGCGGGCATGCAATGCTTTATATATGCTACGATAACGGCGCTTACATGAACACGGGCATCCAGCGCTCAAGCGCAACGCCCCGGGGCGCAGACACCACCACAAGCCCGGTGGGGAGCGTTATTCCGGGAAAGATTCAGAGGAGAAAAGACCTCACAAGGATAATGGCCGCACACAACATCCCCTATGCCGCACAGGCGTCCCCCAGCCACTGGCTTGACCTTATGAAGAAAGTCAGAAAGGCCTTCGATGCAAACGGTCCGACTTTCATGAACATCCTTTCTCCCTGTAACAGGGGCTGGCGCTCGAGGACGGACGATTCCATAGCCTTAAGCAGGCTTGCCGTCGAGACATGCTATTGGCCCCTCTATGAGATGGAAAACGGCGTTACAAAGGTTACATTCAGGCCCAAGGAGAAAAAGCCTTTGACCGAGTTCCTTAAGCCGCAGGGGAGGTTCAAGCACCTTTTTGCCCCTGAAAACGAGGCAGTGCTCAAGAGGCTTCAGGAAGATGTGGACGGAGAATGGGAACGGCTGCTGAGGGAATCGCCTGTTTCCGCAAAGGCGTCCGGCAAGGAAAAATAATGTCCAACTTCGACCTCGTAATGTATGAGAGCGAGTTTAAGCGCATAGACGAGGAGTTGAAAAAACTCCACATGCAGTCAAATGCGATAGTTGTGTTTCTCGTGGACAAAAACGGTCAGCTCATAGCCTCGGCAGGCGAGACCCAGAACATAGACACGACTTCGCTTGCCTCGCTCACGGCGGGCAATATCGCGGCAACGGGCGGCATAGCCCGGCTGCTTGGCGAAAGGGAGTTCAGCATACTCTTTCATGAGGGCGAAAAAGACAATATCCACATATCGCTCATCGGCCAGAGGGTCATACTTGTCGTGATATTCGACCATAGGTCGTCCATCGGGCTTGTGAGGCTCAGGGTCAAGAAG
>CAZPPU010000284.1:1249-1617 GCA_964588515.1 uncultured Nitrospirota bacterium | reverse complement strand
GTCAACGAAAAGGTAATGGGCGGCATCGCCCTCGATATAAAAGAGATGGACATAAACGAGGCTGTCTCAAGCGGTGCAACCGCCCTCTTCGGCGAAAAGTACGGCTCAAGGGTAAGGGTCGTAAGCGTGCCCGGTGTGAGCATGGAGCTTTGCGGTGGGACGCATTGCGTCTCTACCGGGCAGATAGGCCCTTTTAAAATGCTCTCCGAGGGCTCTGTTGCCTCCGGCATAAGAAGGATAGAGGCGGTTACCGGCAAGACTGCCCTTTCTTATACGAGGGCAAGGGAAGACGAGCTGAACGAAATAGCACAGCTTGTTAAGGGGACGGCGGAAAACCCTTCGGAAAAGGTAAGGCAGATTGTGGAGGA
>CAZPPU010000284.1:0-1239 GCA_964588515.1 uncultured Nitrospirota bacterium | reverse complement strand
TGGAGGAATTGAAGTCCCTTCAAAAGGAGATGGAAAAGCAAAAGGGCAAAGCGGCAAGGGACATCGCCTCCGAGGTCATAAAGAAGGCCGAGGAAATAAACGGCGTAAAGGTGGTTTCGGAAAAAGTCGAAGGGCTTGAGATGAAAGACCTCCGGGTGCTTGCCGACAACATAAGGGACAGGCTCGGCTCGGGCATTATAGCGCTTGCCTCCGTAAAAGACGGTCAGGCGTCTTTTGTAGGCATGGTCACTAAGGACCTGACCGACAGATACAGCGCAAATAAGATTCTTAAGGAAATCGCCTCTGCCACGGGCGGGAAGGCCGGCGGGAAGCCGGAGCTTGCGCAAGGCGGGACGAAAGACATCCGGAACCTCGATAGCGCACTTAAATCCGTATACGGCTTTATCAAGGCAGTCCGCTGAAAAAAAGCGCGCCAGCCGCTTTTAAATGCGACCTATACCTGCCTTTTCGTCTTAACAATGAGGAGGGGTTTAAGGTAAATGCTCAAGAGCCCGAACTGTCACCGCTTTTCTAAACCAGTGCATTTCATGACAGAGCAACAAGTTAGCTACTCAGTATCCTGATTTTGCCTTGCATGGGATTTTTGGGATTGACGGGAATTATATCTATCACATTTTCCCTTTTAAGTCGCTCTAAAAACTGGTCAAATTGTTCCCCACTTAATTCCAGTCCCCATCGTGGAAGCCAAGAAGTAAATACAAGACCAGTTTTTACATCAGTACCTTTATTTGTGATCCAATTCTTTATTCCCTTTAATAATTCGCCTTTGAATTTTTTAAATAAATCTTCCTCGGATATGCCACTAACTTCTTGAACTATTGCTGATTCATCCATAGGCTTCTTAAATAAGTCTATCGAAAGCGGCAATGGTTGAGTTGCTGTTGAGGATTCGGGGATTGTTGGCATTAAATCATCAATAAGATATATCCTGCCCGGAGCTAAATAGCTAATTTTATAAAAAAACTTACTCAAACTTTTTCGAAAACTTAATAAGGAAATTTTTTTATCACTATGTTCACGTAGAAAAGTTATCAAAGGGTAAAAATCAACGTCGCCAGAGCCGATCACAACGGAATCAATAGGTTTCTTTGTGAAGAAAATATCTTCTATGGTTTCTAACATAAGGCTTCTATCAGAGGCATCTTTAAGTGTTGTTTTCCCCGCTCTAACAAATGAAGGATGCGGTTCTATTTCTGCATTGTATAACATAGAAGTAAT
>CAZPPU010000283.1:838-1639 GCA_964588515.1 uncultured Nitrospirota bacterium | reverse complement strand
CCATAGACAAGCGCTATCCCGTACAGGCAAGGAAGGTGATGTACGGCCTGTGGGGCATGGGGCAGATGAGTTTTGTAAAGATGATAGTTATAGTGGACAAATGGGTGGATGTGCAGAACCCCTCGGAGGTCATATGGAGAATCGGGAACAATATAGACCCCAAGCGGGATGTGGTGATTCTCGAAGGCCCGCTCGATGTGCTCGAGCACGCATCCGACATTCCCGCCTACGGCGGGAAAATGGGCATTGACGCCACAAAAAAGATTCCATCCGAGGGGTTCAAAAGAGAGTGGCCTTCGGACATAACCATGCCGGAGGAGATAAAAAGGCTCGTTGACGCACGATGGAAGGAATACGGATTTTAAAGGGGGCAGCGCCCCCTGCCATTAACGATATTTGCGACTTTTTGCCAGACCCTATTCCGGTATTGTATGAAATAGATAAACCGCCGCCGCGCTGAAAAGAAGGGGTATAATCCACGCCGCTATGAAAGGCGGAAGTATTCCTGCATATCCGAATGAGATTGCCATTGTGAAACCGAGCCAGTAAAGAAAGCTTATAAGAAGCCCTATAGCTCCCGCAAGGAACCCGCCAAGCCCCCTCCTTACTGAAAACGATATGCCCATCATGAGCATAAATAAATTAATAAGGGGATATGATATTTTTGCATGCATGTCCACTACGAGCCTGACATTCCCGATTCCGGCCTTGGTCAGCTTGCGTACATATTTCATAAGCTCCACAACCCCCATTTCCTCGGGCTGTTTAAGCTCCGCTCTCAGGGATTGAGGGGACTCGATA
>CAZPPU010000283.1:0-714 GCA_964588515.1 uncultured Nitrospirota bacterium | reverse complement strand
TTTTCATAAACCGCCTCTTCGGCCTCTATCCTTTCTTTCAGGATTCCCGCCTTGATTTTAAATATGCTTACGCCCTTTGTCAGGTTCTTTTCCGGGATGTAGAGGTCCATTCTGACTATGGAGCCGTCTTTTGCCTTAAACCAGATTACGCCCTCCCAGAAAAAGGGCTTTACCGTCTTTGATGTGGTCTTTTTGATGTCCTTTGCCATCCTTGTGAAGGCAGGCACCACAAACTCGCTTAGATAGAATCCGAGCATGCTCAAGATTACGCCGGTGACTATAAACGGCGCGAGGAGTTTCTTCAGCCTCCCTCCTCCGGCCATTACAGCCACTATCTCTTTTCTCCTTGAGGCCTGTCCCATTGTAAAGAGGCCCGCCAGAAGGCCGCTCAAGGGCATGAGGTAGGAAAAGTATTTAGGGAAATTGTAAATGGGGTAAAGGATTATTTCCTCGGTGGAAAGGTGCGTCATGAATTCGCCGAGCTTTTCTATGAGGTCAAGGAGGCTCAGTATGACGGAAAGTCCGACCGACAGTATCAGAAACAGCTTGATAAAACTCTTCAAATAATATCGTTCGATAAGCCGCATCTATTTAGAGGCCGCCTTTCTGAAAAGCAAAAACGAAAGTATTCCGAAGACGATATACGGCCCCCATGCGCTTATATAGTGGGGCACGGTGCCTGCTATGGAGAGCCTCTCGCCGTAAATCAGCGCT
>CAZPPU010000282.1:0-1646 GCA_964588515.1 uncultured Nitrospirota bacterium | reverse complement strand
GTCCATGAGCGTGAAGTCTATGTTTCCGCCGCTTACGACGAGGGCGATGCGTTTTTCGCGGAACATTTCTTTTTCCTCCAACAAGAAGGCAAGGGGCACTGCGCCTGCGCCTTCTACGAGGAGTTTCTTCCGTTCAAGGAAAAGCAGGATGGCCTTGGAAATCGAGCCTTCGGAGACCGTGCGGATATCGTCCACATATTTATTCATTAGTCCGAATGTAATCTCCCCGGGCCTTCCCACTGCGATGCCGTCTGCGAGCGTGGCCCCGGGTGTCTGCTCGATAAGCTTTTTCCCCTTGAAGCAGGCGGAGGCCGCACCTGCGGCCTCCGCCTGCACGCCTATGACCTTCGTCTTTTGGGAGAGGGTCTTTACGGCAACCGAAATCCCGGCGATGAGCCCCCCGCCGCCTACCGGCACAACCACATAGTCCACCGGGCCTATGGCGTCCATTATCTCAAGCCCGATAGTCCCCTGCCCTGCGATTACTTCTTCGTCGTCAAACGGGTGGATGAATGTATAGCCTTTCTCCGACTTTGCATATTCGAGGGCATCCTTGAGAGTTTTTCCATAAAGGACGACCTCGGCCCCGTACTCCCTTACCGCCTCTTCCTTTACGATGGAGACCCCCTCCGGCATCGCTATCTTTGCTTTTACGCCGAGGGTTGAGGCCGCATATGCCACCCCTTGAGCGTGGTTTCCCATCGAGGCCGCTATGACCTTGCCCTTTTTAAGCCCGATTATCTTATTGAATGCGCCCCTCACCTTGAACGAACCCGTCCGCTGGAGGTTTTCGCACTTAAGATAGACCTCCGCGCGGGTGAGCCTGCTCAGGGAATCCGAGTATATGAGGGGGGTTTTCTCTATGTGAGGGCTTATGGCGGAATGCGCTTTTTTTATGTCATCGAGCGTCGGCATCGTCCATCTCTTTATCGTCCATTTTCGCCGAGGCCCGGAGGCCCTCCTTGAGGAGCAGGCCAAAGACGATTGTAAGGCCTATTAGTAGACCTATGAGGTTTACCATCCTACTCAGGGCAAGGAGCACAAGCGCGGCAAAAACCAAGGTGAGCCTGATAAGGCTCAGGATTACGAGTTTTAGAGTCGCCTTCGTCGAACTGAGGAGGTTTTTCACCCCATGCGAAAGACCCTTTAGGTTAAGAAGCGCAAGGAGCGCGCCTAAGAGAATGCTCAAGGGCATCTTCCTGTCTATCAGGACGGACAGGGCGGCCAGAGGTATGGTTATAACGGCCGCCTGCTTATAGAGTCTTTTTATTATCTCCATCCCCCTGTCTTGCGAGCCTTACGAGGTCCCTGAACCCTGAGACAATGCCTATTATGAGGAATATTATCGTAAGGTAGGGCGCGGTCTTCCCCTTGAAGAGCTTGTAGTCCAGAAGCCACCCTATGGCAAGCCCCACGAATGTGGATACCACAAGCTGAATCCCCACGGTGCTTGCCTTAAGGAGCTGTCTGAAAAGCGGCTTTTCCGGCTTCTCCGGCATGACTAACTATACTATTTCGGAAGGCTCTTTTCAATCTTCTTTTATAACCGGTAAAACAGGGCATCCGACCTTATCGGCCCATAAGAATTTCTTATTTGACTGGGGGGGGGGGGGGTTTATGCTTCAATAGCCGCAGGAAGTAGGGGG
>CAZPPU010000281.1:0-1703 GCA_964588515.1 uncultured Nitrospirota bacterium | reverse complement strand
CGGCATCAGGCAGAAGGACGAAAAGTATATCTCATGGCTCCGGGACCTCGTGCAGAGCCAGAAGGAGATGACCGATGCCCGGGACTTCATGGAGGCCCTCAAGGCCGAGGTAGGCCCGCACGACATCTATGTCTTTACGCCTAAGGGCGATGTCAAGGAACTCCCCTACGGGGCCACGCCCGTGGACCTCGCATACAGCATCCATACGCAAGTCGGCCAGAGGTGCGTGGGCGCAAGGGTAAACGGCAGGATGGTCCCCCTCAAGCACAAGCTCGAAAGCGGAGATACAGTGGAGATTATCACCTCTCCGGCACATGTCCCAAGCAGGGACTGGCTGAAGTTCGTCGTCACCCAGAAGGCCAAGACCCGGATAAAACAATGGCTCAAGGTCGAGGAAACAAAGCAGAGCATGGAGCTCGGCCAGAGGCTCATAGAGACGGAACTCAGAAGGCACAACCTGAGCACGGCCCTTACAAAATCCGAAAAATTGGCCGAGACCGCAAAAGACTATAAACTCCAGTCCGCGGACGACCTGCTCGTATCCGTGGGCTTCGGCCGGATATCGGCCCGTCAGGTCGTAAACAGGCTCTCCCCGGAACATGCGGTCGAAGAGGAACCTGCCGGGAAAAAGCCGCTCAAAGAACCCCTCAAAGAACCCAAAGAGCAAAAAGGCATAAGCATAAAAGGCATAGACGGCGTCCTTTACCATGTGGGGAAGTGCTGTATGCCCGTGCCGGGCGACGGCCTTATCGGGTTCATCACAAGGGGCAGGGGGGTTACGGTCCACAGGAGGGACTGCCGGAGCCTTCAGAGCAAGACCTCCGACGACGCCCGGTTCGTGGATGTCGACTGGAAGCCCGCGGAGGACGGCAAGGCACAGACAAGGCTCTTCGTAGATACCGTGGATAAGCCCGGGATACTCGCAAGCCTCTCGGCCGTAATCTCGGCCGCGGAAATAAACATAAGCCGCATCGAGTCCACGACCACGCACGACGGGCACGCCCGCATAAGCTTCATCTTGGAGGTCAGGGACAGGGCACAGCTTCGGGACATCACACAGAAGATAGCACAGATAGAAGGCATCCTCGATATAAAGCGGTAACGCCCGCAGGGGCACCCCTGATTGCTTTTTCCCTTCCGGACTAATCCGCCTTAAAGAGGCCTGTTTTGTCTTGGGGAGGGGGGATTACCGATGTCGGGATGGAGGGTTAGCGATTAGAAGACATCTTGACCATCTCTATAGGTTGCTCCCTGCCGCAGTGTTTGCAAAAATTTGCATCTTCTTTAATAATCTCTGCACAGTAGGGACATTTTTTGGTATATCCTTTAGATGCCAGAGAAGGAAGTACAATAATAACAGCAATAAGTAACGGAACAATTGCGCATAAGAAAAACCACAACATCGGGCTGCGCCCTTTTCTTGAAGCTATAATGCTCCCCACAATACCTGCAATGATGAGCAGTAAGACATATCTAACCAATGGTATCCTCCACTTTTTTATAATTAGAGTCTGTCCATAATTCTGTCATTCCGCACTTGATGCGGAATCCAGATCCTTTTATTTACTGGATTCCCGTTTTCACGGGAATGACGATAAAGGACTTTTTAAAAAGACACTAATTATTCGTTTATTTCTTCTGTGTGTCGCCTACGCCGATAAATGGCACAGCCCCACCACCGGTAACCTGCGGGAGAATCCCAT
>CAZPPU010000280.1:0-1737 GCA_964588515.1 uncultured Nitrospirota bacterium | reverse complement strand
CGAGGTCTACACACTAAACAGTTTCCTTATAGTGACCGTTTTTCATTCCGGCCTTAAGTTCCTCAACGAGGGCGACAGGCGATGGCTCTTCCTTGGAGCTTTCCTTCTCGGTCTGGGCATGGGAAACCACCAGACAGCGGGGTTCATGGGTATTCCATTGGGTCTTGCCTTCTTAAGCGGTATAAAGGAGAGGAGAGTTTCCGCCCTGATTTACTGCCTTGTTTTTTTTATGGCAGGGGCAGGTGTTTATATCTTCAACCATATCCGTTCGCTAAGGTATTTCCCCGATGGCCTGCTTTTTTCATACTCTGACTCAAGCACCTTAAGTGGGTTTATCGGCACGCTATTAAGGAAGGAATACTACAGCTCGACCTTGCTAACGGTGGCAGGGCCTGCAAAGTCTCCGGGAAGCTGGCTTTACGGCACATCTAATGCCCTAAGACATGTCGTGTGGTCGGGCATGGGAGCGCTTGCGCTTTTAGCAATGCCCTCGGTCCTGCTTTTATGGAAGAAGAAACCACTGCTTTGGTTTTTTCTCATCTCTTTACTTTCCTTCAGTATGCTGCTTCCGGCCATGGTCTTTCCCCAGACCGAGCCGACAGGTAGGGATGTCTTTTTCGCCGGGCCTTACCTTATTGCCCTAATTTATATTTTTTCCGTCAATGCCGGATGCGGTGCGGCCTGCCTGCTAAGGATGCGGGGCCTCGGCATTGTTAGAAGGCCCCTCGGCGTAGGCCTTCTTTTTTTGCCATTGGTATTCAGCCTACCGGATAGCCTCAAAGACAACGACTTGAGCGGATATCACCTTACGGAGGACTTTGCCGACAACCTACTTCATGCGCTCCCTCCGGTGAGCGTGGTAATTTCCGGCTCAGACCCCTCTTACTTCCCCGTCTTTTACAAAAACCTGGTTGAAAGAAAAAAAGAAGATGTCCTCATCCTGCTCGGAGACACAGACTGCGTGCTTGCACAGGTTAGCCCCTACTGGAAATACAAACATCTGTTCCCCGACCTGCCAAAAGGAAGGCTCTTTTCAAGATACGCAGTGGACAGCGCATATGCAGATTCCGGAAGGGTCTTTGCTTACAGTATCCTCACTCAGTCGGAAAAGCTCAGAGAGGGTTTTCATGCGGCGCCGTATATCCACAGTTACCGCCTTTATCCGAAAAATCATAGACCTGACGAGAAACAGCTTGACAGAGACTTCAACGATGTGTTCGGGATGACCGTTTACGAAAGACGCCTTGAAGAAAAAGCAAATGACCCATTCTCCATGGAACTCAAGGCGAGTTTTTTTACGACTATCAGCCACTACGCATATCTGATAAAAGAAGAGAAGCCCGCCCGCTCAAGAGAGCTTTACGAAACATCGCTGAGATTCATCTCGACCGAAGGCCTCGCCTACTACATGGACTACCTTTCCCTTACCGGCAGGAAAGAGGAGATGGTCTCCTTCCTTCGGGCCATAAGGCCCTATGTGGAGAAGTACGAGGAGGTGAGACTCCTCAGACAGGCCCTCATGGAGAAGTTCCTCATGCCCTGATTTATCTGTTCCGCCCACCCACCCTCTTTAAGGTATAGGGGGCAAAGCCCCCTATGACCCCCAAAACAGAAAAAAGAAGCCCCTTTCAAGGTAGAGACCTGCGCCGCCCTTTTAAATGTCTCAACAATATACCTTAGAGCACTGCTGTCCAAGATAAATTGATGGTGCAGCTGTCCTGCTGATAGCACAAGGCT
>CAZPPU010000279.1:0-1740 GCA_964588515.1 uncultured Nitrospirota bacterium | reverse complement strand
AGCTCTGTAACCTCACGCTCGAGGCAAAGGACTGGTCCGCCTCGCAGAAACCGAGGGCGCTCACGACACGGGAGGAAAAGAAGAAATGAGCTTTAAAAATATATTAGAGTCGGGCAAATTCGTCGTCACGGCAGAAGTCGGACCTCCCAAGGGCACGGACATATCCGGGATGCTTCACCACATGGACCTCCTTAAGGGGAAGGTAGATGCGGTAAATGTCACGGACAACCAGTCCGCCGTGATGCGCATATGCTCTATGGCCGTGTGCAAGCTCGCCCTTGAAAAGGGGCTTGAGCCTATACTCCAGATGACATGCCGGGACCGTAACAGAATCGGGCTACAGTCCGACCTCTTGGGCGCAAATATATTAGGCATAAGAAATGTCCTCTGCATGACCGGCGACCATGTCTCCGCAGGCGACCACAAGGAGGCAAAACCCGTATATGACCTCGAATCCGTCCAGCTTCTTAAAGTAGTCGAAGGTCTTAACAACGGAAGGGACATGTCCGGAAACGAGCTTAAAGGGAAGACGGATTTCTTTCAGGGCGCGGTCGTAACTCCGGAGGCAAGCCCCCTCGGCCCCCAGCTTATGAAGTTTCAAAAAAAGGTCACGGCAGGCGCGAAGTTCTTCCAGACTCAGGCTATATACGATATAGAGAAGTTCAAGGAATTCATGAAACATGCAAGGAAGGCGGCAGGGCCGCCCCCCTATTCCGTAAAAATACTTGCCGGGTTTGTCGTCTTAAAGTCAGCCGGCATGGCCAGTTTCCTTAATAAGAGTGGCCCGGGCATCCGCGGACCCGAAGAGTTGATTAACGAGCTTAAGGCCGCGGGCAAAGATAAAGCCCTCGATACCGGCATGGACATTACGGCAAGGCACATAAGGCAGTTAAAAGAAGAAGGCATCTGCGACGGCGTGCACATAATGGCTATAGGGATGGAGGAGAAGGTGCCTGAGATTATGAGCCGGGCCGGGCTGTAACCCTACCAGAGCCGAGGGTCGAGGGCGTCACGGAGGCCCTCGCCTATGAGGTTATAACTAAGCACCGTAACGAGAATCGCAAGGCCCGGGAAAACCGAAAGCCACCATGCGACCTCTATGTTGTCCTTGCCCGCCGTAAGTATATTGCCCCAGCTCGGACTCGGCGGCTGAACGCCCAAGCCCAAGAAAGAAAGCCCGGACTCGATGAGTATTGCGCCTGCCACCCCGAATGTAGCGGCCACAAACACCGGGGAAAGCGCATTCGGGAGTATGTGCCTGAATATGAGCCGGGCATCCCCTGCGCCCGATGCCCTTCCTGCAAGCACGAAGTCCCGCTCTTTGAGCGTAAGGAACTCGGCCCTCACGAGCCTCGCCACATCCATCCAGCCCGTTACGCCTATGACGAGCATGATTGTGAAAATCGAGGGCTCGACCACCGCTATGACGGCAAGGATGAGAAAGAATGTCGGGAATGCAAGCATTATGTCCACGAACCTCATAAGGACGGCATCGAGCCATCCGCCGTAAAACCCGGCGGCTGAGCCTATGAGGACCCCGATGAGGACCGCAATCCCCACGGCCACGAAGCCGACTTTCAAAGACACCCGGCTCCCATAGAGCATCCTCGTGAGGACATCCCTGCCGAGCTCGTCCGTTCCGAGGAGGTGGGCCTTCGAGGGCGGAGAAAGCACATTGTCGAGGTCCAGCCGGGTCGGCTCGTAAGGCGCAATATAAGGGGCAAAGACAGCGGCGGACAT
>CAZPPU010000278.1:742-1743 GCA_964588515.1 uncultured Nitrospirota bacterium | reverse complement strand
ACACGGCCAGCCGCTTGTTCTCAAGGAACCCTTCAACCCTCCTATCACCGGCCTCCTAACTGCTTTCGGATGGAGCCACCGAAGGGAATCGAACCCCCGACCCTCTGATTACAAATAAGATGCTCTGCCTGCTGAGCTACGGTGGCTTGAAAAAGACAACAATTCGCCCTCTATTTTAACCTATTAATATAGAGGATATATTATAGCAGGGTCAAGACGGAAATTTCAACAATAAACGGCATTTTAGCGGTTTTACTTGAAAAATCTAATTTTTCCTGCTTCTTTGTCTCAAAACCTCATATAAAAACACCCCTGCGGCTACTGAGGCGTTAAGGGAATCCACACTGCCCTTCATCGGCAGGCTCGCCAGATAGTCGCATTTCTCCCTGACCGTAAGCCTCAGCCCCTTTCCCTCCGAGCCTATTACAAGCGCAAGGGGGGCTTTAAGGTCAATGTCATACGGAGCCGTCCGTCCCCCTCCCTCGGCCCCGACTATTATTATACCTTCTTTTTTCATCTCCATGATTGCGTTTTTGATATTGGGCACCATGCAAACAGGGATGTATTCCGCCGCGCCTGCCGAGGCCTTTACCGTAACAGGCGTGATGCCCGCCTGCCTGTGCCTCTGGATGACGACCCCGTGGACGCCTGCGGCTTCGGCCGACCTGAGGATTGCGCCTAAGTTCCGGGGGTCTTCTATCTCATCCAGTATAAGGAAAAAAGGCGCCTCTCCCTTTTCAGCCGGTATCATAAGAAGCTCCTCAAAAGGCGTATATGCCCTTTCTTCAAAGACCTCTGCCGCCACGCCCTGATGGCCCTTTGGGAATCTGGCATCGAAAAAAGACATCTCCACCGCCTTAAGCTCGATGCCTTTTCCCCGGGTTTCCCGCCTGATGACATCAATATCCTTATGCCGCCCGGAATATACATAAACGGCCTTTATCTTCCTCCCGGCCTTCAATGCCTCAAGCACCGGGTTTAAGCCGGAGAGCCAGTTTCCG
>CAZPPU010000278.1:0-732 GCA_964588515.1 uncultured Nitrospirota bacterium | reverse complement strand
ACATGGAAAGTCATACGGTAGTTATCCGTTATTCGCATCTCCCATATCCCCCGGCCTCCCTCCATTTTCTTAACCCTTAAAGAAGGATGCCGCAGGTTGGAAACAAAGACGGCCAGCTTAGAATCAACCGTCTCTTTAATCTCATCGGGAAGCAAGCTGTAGTCTTTATCAAACCGTCTTGTGGTTTGAAGGGTCATAGACCCTTTCTCCCTGATTTCCTCAGATGGGATATCAATTCTTTTGCGCTCTTAAACGGCCCGGAGAGCCTGCCTTTTTCGATATCCTCGTCGGCTTCTCTCTCTCCTGCCTGCCATCCCTTCGTCCAAAAATAAGCCTGAGCTTTGTCTACGACTACGACGGGCTTTATTATCAGCTTCCCGTTCTTTTCCTCTATTTTAAGCACATCCCCGATTTCCACCTTAAGCTTTTTCCTTACATCTTCGGGGATTACCACCTGGTATATGCTTTTTACCTTAACTAAAGACATTTATCGTCTCCTTGTTGGAAAGTTTGACTGTTAGAATATATTAATGGAATTTCAAGCAGTGCGTCAAGGGGGAACTTGCCGGCGGGATGAAAAATGTCCTCAGGCTAACCGATTTTCAAATAAGATAATACCTCTATGCCAGCCCGAACACCACTTCCCTTTCCTCCATATCAACCCTGTCAATCCTGACCGTAAGGGCCTGCCCGATTTTAAATGTCCTTTTCGTATTCCTTCCCTTAAGCGTA
>CAZPPU010000277.1:0-1758 GCA_964588515.1 uncultured Nitrospirota bacterium | reverse complement strand
CGCCTTTTCCTCCGATGGGCTTAAGAAATAACCGAGGTCCCTCACCACCGGGTTCTCCACGATGTAATGGATGTCGTCTATCATGAAAGGGGAATCGAAGGTGCGCAAATAAGGAAGGACGCCTGCGACCGCAATAAGGACCATATGGACGATTAGTGTCTTCCGGCTCATCTTTGATTTTCAACCATCTCCCGAAAGGCTGTCAAGGGGCTCGTAGCGTAGCCCCTTGACTTAAGGCCCGTACGGTGATAAGTTTTTAAAAAAAGGAGGTCTATATGCCGTTACTGGAATACGGGAAGGTAAAAGTCGAGGTCGACGAAGAGGGGTTCCTTGCGGACACGGACGGCTGGAACGAAGGCATAGCCTGCGCCCTTGCCGAACGGGAGGGGGTTTCAGAGCTTACAAAAGAGCGGATGGACATCATCAGGTTCATGAGGCAGTACTACAAGCAGTATAACGCATTCCCCATCCTGAGGGGCGTATGCAGGAACATCCACCAGCCGAGGAACTGCGTCAACGAGGAGTTCATAGACCCGCTCAAGGCGTGGAAAATAGCCGGGCTTCCCAACCCCGGGGTAATAGAAAGCTACGCCACGGACGACAAGGAAAGGCTCTTCAGACTCCTCGTCCCCGATTAGGGGGCTACGAGCCCCTGCGTAATCGGCCACGGGCCCCTGCGTAATCGGCCACGGCCCGCGGCGCAATATATTGGGGATGCGGGGGCCGCAGGCCACAGAGGTATCAACCCCGATATGGCGGGGGGGCTCGTAGCCCCCTATCTTGAGCCGAAGCCGGAAAGGATTACCCTGAGGGTCTTAAGCAATATGTGCATATCGAGGAGGGGCGAGAGGTTTTTGATATAGAAAAGCTCATACCGGAGTTTTTCCATTGCATCTTCCTTCGATGCCCCGTAACGGTAATTGACCTGCGCCCAGCCTGTGATGCCGGGTTTTACCGCATGCCTTAACGAATAAAACGGGATTTCTTCGCATAATTGCCGGATGAACTCCGGACGCTCGGGCCTCGGGCCTATGAAGCTCATCTCGCCTCTAAGGACATTCCACATCTGGGGGATTTCGTCTATCCGGAGCTTCCTGATGACCCTGCCCACCCGTGTCACTCTCGGGTCGTTTTCCTTCGCCCATACCGCGGCCCGGCCTTCGGCATCGGCCTTCATCGAACGGAACTTTATAACCTCAAAGACCCTGCCGTTATGCCCCGTTCTTTTTTGCCTGTAAAAGACTTGGCCCTTGGATTCGAGCTTTACGGCAAGGGCGGTTATAAGAGATATGGGCAGGCTGAGGAGAAGCCCGGAGACGGAAAATATCACATCAAGCATCCGCTTGAGCTTTGTGTTGTATACAGTCCTTCTTACACCCGCCACCGGCATGTTCACAAGCCAGAAGTCGTCGACATGCTCAACCGGCACCTTGCCTGTCAGTTCTTCGTAGAAGGAGGGCATATCGCAGACATCTACCCCGTTCATCTTGCAATCAAGGGCATGCTTAAGAAGCTCGGGCCCCTTCAGGTGGGTAATTGCAATGACCACGGCGTCCATCTCACGGCCCGAAAGCAGGTTTCCGAGGGTCGAGCTGTCGCCTAAGACCTGCGGCGAATAAGTAAGCCCGCGCTTTTGCGGGTCGTCGTCCACAAACCCGACGACCTTGTAATCCGGCCTGCCTCTGACAGCCTCGTAAACGGTCTTTCCCGCCCGGCCTGCGCCGGTCGCTCGAGAAGCCGTACACCGAGACGGAGCTC
>CAZPPU010000276.1:0-1792 GCA_964588515.1 uncultured Nitrospirota bacterium | reverse complement strand
GAAGTACGACATGGCAGTGGTTTCCCCGGACGCCCGGGGCGTTAGGGTATGGAACCAGCTTAAGGGGTATGAGCAGGCAATGCCTGTTCCACTTGATATCGGAGCGTAGGACAGGAATATGAGGCGTTATAGATGGCTGAAATGATTATAAATCAACTCGACTATAACCATGAGCTTTCGCTCAAGGAATTCCCGTATATCATCCGGTGGCGGGACGACAGGTGTATCCGGTGCGGGAAGTGCACGGCGGTATGCCCGGTGAAGGCCATAGAGCCGGCAGTGCACCTTGAGCGCACGATAAGCTCCGAGGGGCCGCTTCCGGAGCCCAAGGCCGTAAGGAAGGTCGTCCATGTCGTAAGGCAGGTGACGGACATAGACCGCTATTGCACGGGTTGCGGCACATGCACGCTCGTATGTCCTAACGAGGCCATAGAGCCGGAGTATAACCCGCAACACAAGTTCCTGATTCATAAAAACAGGGGGGGCGATGCGTTCAAGCGGGGCGGAAGAAGAAACGACCCGAGTGTCTCGACACTCGACAGGCTCAAGTTCACGAGGATTTCGATGCTCACGGACCCTGCGCTCGATGCCGGAAGGCATGAGTTCAGGCTCAGGACGCTCCTCGGGAGGATACTCCCGCCGGAGGGACTTCCGCTCCGCGCGGAGGGCGGAAGGCTCGTCCTCGGAGACGACACCTTCATCCCGCCTGTCCGGGAGATATACCCCATAATGATAGGGAGCATGTCCATAGGCGCGCTTTCTCCCACGATGTGGGAGGGTCTTGCGATGGGCGTTGCGTATCTAAACGAAGTAGAGGGCATGCCGGTTGTGATGGCCTCGGGCGAGGGCGGGATGCCGCCAAGGCTTTTAAAGTCCCGGTTCCTCAAATATTTTGTTTTACAGATAGCGTCCGGGTATTTCGGCTGGGACGAAATCATACACGCCTTGCCGCACATGGTCGAGGACCCCTGCGCAATAGAAATAAAGTACGGTCAGGGGGCGAAGCCCGGGGACGGCGGCCTCCTCATGGCATACAAGGTCCTCAAGCTCATCGCAAACATAAGGGGTGTGCCGATGAATATAGACTTGGCCTCGCCCCCTACGCATCAGACAAAGTACTCCATCGAAGAGGCCGTCGCAAAGATGATACAGTCCATGTCCATGGCATGGGGCTTCCGCGTGCCCGTATATCCGAAAATCTCCGGGACGAAGACGGCAAGGGCGGTCCTCAACAACCTTGCCCGGAACCCCTACGCCTCCGCGCTCTCTATAGACGGCGAAGACGGCGGAACGGGCGCGGCCTATAATGTCTCGATGGACAAGATGGGACACCCCATTGCATCCAATATCAGGGACTGCTACTTAGACCTCGTGAGGCAGGGAAAGCAAAACGAGCTTCCGCTCATAGCGGCAGGCGGGGTGGGCAAGAGCGGAAACCTTGCGGCCAATACCGCGGCCCTCATAATGTTAGGGGCCTCTGCGGCCTCCGTAGGCAAATACATCATGCAGGCCACGGCGGACTGTTTCGGAGACGAGATGAACAGGTGCAACCTCTGTAACACGGGCAGGTGTCCGAGGGGCATAACCACTCAGGACCCGAAGCTCTATAGGAGGCTCGACCCGGACAAGGTCGCACAGAGGTTGGTGGAGGTCTTCAGGGCCGCGGACACGGAGCTTAGGAAGATATTCGCCCCGATGGGAAGGAGCACGGAACTGCCAATCGGGATGTCCGACGGGCTTTCGACCGGTGATAAGGCAATAGCAGAGGGGCTTGAGATAAATCATGCATGTT
>CAZPPU010000275.1:0-1816 GCA_964588515.1 uncultured Nitrospirota bacterium | reverse complement strand
AGCAAGGGCAAGGGGCTGTCGGGTCATAACCCTCTCCGGCTTCGGGCTGGACAACCCGCTCCGCACACTCGGCGATATAAATTTCCATGTGCCCTCGGAGGCTTACGGCCCGGTCGAGACGGTACATCAGGCCATCTGCCACTGCATCTTGGACACGATAATGGTGGAGCAGGGGAAACTTCAGGCCGGAAGCTACAGGCATGCAGGATAAGTACGGCATAGACGGGCAAAAGCTCTCATACCATCCGGACCGGGTCGCCGAATGGCAGAACTGTTACGGGGACTGGGAAAAAGCAAAGTCCATATACCCCATATACATAGAGATATCCCCCTTCGGCGCTTGTAACCACAGGTGCGTCTTCTGCGCCGTGGACTTCGTGGGCTATCAGGCAAGGAGCCTCGATGAGGGCGTCGCCAAGGAGCGGCTTTCGGAAATGGCAGGGCTCGGGGTAAAAGCGGTCATGTTTGCGGGCGAAGGGGAGCCGCTTCTTTGGAAGCCCCTGCCGGATGTGCTTGAGCACTGCACAAAGGCGGGCATAGACACCGCGCTTACGACCAACATGGTGCTCTTTTCGGAGAGGAATGCGGACGCCGTCCTCCGGAACTGCTCATGGATAAAGGTAAGCATAAATGCCGGAACGGCAAAGACATACTCCGGGATTCACGGGACAAAGCCCGAAGACTTCGACCGGGTGCTCGGAAACTTCAGAATGGCCGTGGCACTGCGCAAAGAAAAGGGCTACACATGCACGGTCGGCGCGCAAATGCTTCTCCTGCCGGAAAACGCATCCGAGGCCGCCCTCTTAGGCAGGACGCTTAAGGAAATCGGCGTGGACTACCTCGTCATAAAACCCTATTCCCAGCACCTCAAGAGCATCACCCGCAGGTACGAGGACATAGACTACCGCCCCTTCATGGACATCCGTGAAGAGGTCCGGAAATTAAACGGCGGGGGCTTCAGCGTAATCTTCAGGGAAAGGACCATGGCCAAGCTCCTCGAAGAGGAAAGGCCCTATAGCACATGCTATTCGACCCCGTTTTTCTGGGCCTACATAATGTCGGACGGCTGTGTCTACGGCTGTAGCGCATTCTTAGGCGACGAGAGGTTCAACTTCGGCAATATCCACGAGGCGACCTTCAAGGAAATCTGGGAGGGCGAAAAAAGAAAGGCCAACTATTACCTCATGAGGGACGAACTCGACATAGAGGAATGCAGGAAGAACTGCCGGATGGACGAGATAAACCGGTACCTCTGGAGGCTCACGCATCCGGACAGGCATGCGAATTTCATATGAACGCAACCCAGCTTAGGTCATGGAGAAAAGGAAAGAACGTTTTATAGTCCTTGGGAGCAACAGTTTTTCGGGCGCTTGCTTTATAGATTACGCCCTGCGGGCGAACGAAAGCGCGGAGGCGCTTGCAATAAGCAGGTCGCCCGAGGCGCAGCCCTTTTTCCTGCCCTACAAAGAGCTTCAAACGCATAGGGTAGAGTTCCACCGGATAGACATAAACCATCGGATGGAAAAACTCATGGGGCTTATCCGGGACTTCAAGCCCGACTATATCGTCAACTTCTCGGCGCAAGGCATGGTGGCCGAGAGTTGGAACGACCCCAAGCAGTGGTTCCAGACGAACTGCATGGCCGTTTTGGAGTTGGCTCACCGGTTGACCATGGAGGGTGTGCGGCTTAGGCGGTTCGTCCAGATATCGTCTCCCGAGGTCTACGGGGCCTCTCAAGGGGAGTCCGAGGACACGGCCAAGTATCTGCCCTCGACGCGTTATGCCGCCTCCAAGGCGGCCGGGGACCTCGCCTTGT
>CAZPPU010000274.1:0-1843 GCA_964588515.1 uncultured Nitrospirota bacterium | reverse complement strand
GTTCCGGATTCCTCGTTCTGGGTGGTCGGGGCCGAGCCCACGGCCGCGGTCAGGGCGCTCGGCAGAATACCCGGGGTCACGGTTACCGGCAGGGTGGCCGATGTTGCGGAGTGCTCTTCGGACGCCATGGTAAGCGTATGTCCGATGAGGATAGGGGCGGGCGTGCAGAACAAGATTTTAGAGTCCATGGCAATGGGGGTTCCGGTTGTGACATCCAGCCTTGCGCTTAAAGGCCTCGAAGTGCGTAATGTGCTCACTGCGGACTCTCCCGAAGAGTTCAAGGAGAAAATCCTCCATGTCCATGACGACGGGGCCTCTGCCGAAAGACTTGCCGCCTCTGCCCGCCGGTTCGTAGAGGAAAATTTTTCATGGCAGGGCGTGCTCTCTCCGTATAGAGATTTAATAGAGGGCGTTTTCCGCTTGCAAAGGAGGCAGGGATGAACATCCTCGTGACCGGCTCAAGGGGGTTTATCGGCTCGTATCTTTGCCCGGCTTTAATCGCGGACGGGCACATGGTGCGGGGGCTCGATGCGCAGGCAGAGCGCAGAGGCCCGGTCTTATACGAATGCATGGAAGGCGATATCAGGGACAAGGATGCGGTCGTGAAGGCTGTGCGTTCTGCGGACATGGTCGTCCATTTAGCCGCAAGGCACCACGACTTCGGGGTCTCCGAAAAGGAGTATTTCGAGGTGAACCTCGGCGGCACCCGGAATATTCTTGAGTGTGCCGGCAGGCTCGGCGTGGAAAGGATTGTTTTTCTAAGTTCGGTTGCGGTCTACGGCTGTGTCTCCTCGCCTGCCGATGAAGGCATGACTCCGAGGCCGGATACCCCTTACGGCCGGTCGAAGCTCGATGCGGAACAGGCCATAGCGCGCTGGTGCGGCGAAAGGCACGGACGGTCTGCGGCCATAATAAGGCCGGCAGTGGTTTTTGGGCCGCATAACTATGCCAACATGCACAGGCTCATAAGGCAGGTCTTAAGCGGTAGATTTGTATTTGTGGGCAATGGAGAAAATATAAAATCCCTTGCATTCGTCGAAAACCTCGTTCATGCCGTGAGGTTTCTCATCGGCCGTATGAGGCCCGGTGTAGAGGTCTATAACTATTCGGACAGGCCGCAGATGACGACGAAGGAAATCGTCGGCACGATTTCCCGACTTGCCGATGTCCCTGTCCCGAGTTTCCGGATACCGTTTGGACTGGCTATCGGCCTCGGCAGTGTCTTTGACGGCCTCGGAAAACTCACCGGATACGATTTCCCGGTTACGGGCAAGCGGATTAAGAAGTTTTGCACGGCCACTCACTACAGGGCCGTCAGGATTGCGGAGGAAGGCTTCAAGCCGCCGTTTACCGTCGAAGAAGGCTTCAGAAAGACCATAGACTGGCACCTCCAGGGGGACCCTAAAACCCGGTAAAAGCGGGCAAAGAGAGAAATCCGATGTCAAAGCACATCCCCAAAAAAGCGCTCCTTCTGTTTGCCGGAGACGCCCTAATCGTGTCGCTTTCATACCGGCTTTCGCCCGAAATCAGGTATGGCGAGGGCGCCTTCGGCCCGGCCCCGGGGTTTATCCTGACCGTCGGCATGTACATCTTTGCTTTTTACCTTGCCGACCTTTATGACTTCGGCGCGGGGTTCAGGTCTGCGAAGTCTCTTGCGAAGGTCATCGCCTCGGTCCTCACAGCTTCTACGGTCCTTGCCGCCTCATACTATTTCGTGCCGGGGCTGAGGCCCGGACGGGGCACATTTTTTATAAATGCGGGGCTCATCTGCGCCCTGATTTTCTCATGGAGACTATTTTTCGGCTGGTTCTTTGCAAGCTTCATAAAAGGCCATAAGAGGCTC
>CAZPPU010000273.1:662-1892 GCA_964588515.1 uncultured Nitrospirota bacterium | reverse complement strand
GTCGGCGACGCGGCGCGCGCGCTCGACGACGACGCCGCGGCGAGGTCGTCGGTGACGCGGGTCTCGGCGAGCGGCAGCGCCCAGATCTCGCCGAGATGATCGACCGCCGACGTCCGCGCGTCCTGCAAAAGGATCAGGAATGTCGAGGGGGCTTGGGTTCAAGCACTCGGAACTCATAGTCCTCAGGCCCTCCGGGACATCCGTAGAGGAGCGGACGCTGATAGGATACATCCCGGATAAGGCCGTGGATTTTGCGCTCGGCAAAGACAGTGTCTTTGTGGTCTCGGAAAATATAAACCTGATGAAGGTCTTCAAAGGCATGGGCTTCATGGCCCGGAAGATTTATGTATTTCCGCTCGGAGGTAAGAGGGATGCGGCCGTTATATAAACTGCCCCAGCATGTGGCCGTGATATTGGACGGAAACGGCAGGTGGGCGAACATGCGCGGCCTGCCGAGGGTCGAGGGCCACAGGCGCGGGGCCGAAAGGGCAAAGGAGATAATAACCGCCTCGAGGAAATTAGGCATAGGCTTCCTTACGCTCTATACATTCTCCATGGAGAACTGGCAGAGGCCCCCGGATGAGGTCTCCACCCTGATGAGGCTCCTTGAGATGTACCTCAGAAGGGAATTCGAGGATATGGTTAAAAACGGCATCGTCTACAGGGCCATAGGGGAGCTGTGGAAACTGCCCGGAAACATCCAGTCCCTGATAAAGGACATCGAGGAAAGGACTTCCAAAAACAAGGGCATGACGCTTGTGACGGCCCTGAGCTACGGCGGGAGGGACGAAATAATAAGGGCGGTAAAGAAGGCCGTCCATGCCGGGCTCAACCCGGAGGAGCTGACCGAGGAATCCTTCTCCGGCCTCCTCGACACGGCCGGGCTTCCGCCCCCGGACCTCATCATAAGGACTTCCGGGGAAAGGAGGCTCAGTAATTTCCTCCTCTGGCAGTCGGCATACTCGGAGTTTTACTTCACCGAGACCCTCTGGCCCGACTTCACCGAGAAGGAGTTCATGCGCGCGCTTGAGGACTACGGCGCAAGGGAGCGGAGGTTCGGCGCGGTTTCGGCCGAGGGCGGAAGGTGAAAAGGCTTCTCGTCGCCTTCGTCCTCATCCCCCTTCTGATCCTCTACATAATGAAATTGCCTGTCGGTTACTATGTTGTCCTGCTTCTGATTTCAGGCCTCATCGCGCAGTCCGAGTTCTACTCCATGTACGGGGTAAGAGG
>CAZPPU010000273.1:0-652 GCA_964588515.1 uncultured Nitrospirota bacterium | reverse complement strand
CACGGAGGGCTTCTTTTAGGCGCGGCCATGATAGGGGCATACTATGCGCAGGCGGGGTTTGTGGCCGAACTCATAGTTCTTTCGTTTCTTTTACTCGTCTCTTTCAGGCTTTTTACGAAACGAGACCCTTCGGGCGCCATGAGGGACATCTCTCCGGCGGTCATGGGGCTTATATACATCCCGGGTCTTTTAGGTCTTCAGGTCAACATCAGGCGGCTCGGCCCCGAATGGATAGTATTGCTCTGGGGCACAATCTGGCTTTCCGACAGCATGGCATACTACATCGGCACCCATACCGGCAAAAAGAAACTCTACGCGGAGGTAAGCCCGAAAAAGACATGGGCCGGGGCAGTGGGCTCGGTCTTAGGCGGGGTCGCGGGCTCCGTCATACTCCGGGGTGCCCTCGGAATAGAGATGCCGCTTTTGACCGTTTCAGCGCTTGGGGCCTCGCTCGGCGCGGTCTCCGTGCTCGGAGACCTCGTTGAGTCCATGTTCAAGCGGGATGCCGGGGTGAAGGACTCGGGAAGCCTCCTTCCCGGAGGGCACGGCGGACTGCTCGACAAGATAGACTCGGCCCTGTTTGCCGGACCCGTCCTTTACTGGATGCTCATCGGCCTCGGAGTTATATAAGGATGTGCTGAACTTTTATGGA
>CAZPPU010000272.1:0-1917 GCA_964588515.1 uncultured Nitrospirota bacterium | reverse complement strand
GGCGGACATGAGACAAACGACCGCTATTGCGCCTGATAGAGAAAGCCTGTTTTTAAGGAACCTCCTCCCTATGATTGCGACGAGCCTCAGCTTCTACCCCCTACCCTCACCCTCGGGTCAACGAGCGCATAGGAGATATCTGCAAGGAGGTTGCCAACGAGGGTGAGCGCCGCGCCTATGACCAAGACCCCCATGATAGTCGGGTAGTCCCTCGACATGGTGGATGCATAAAAGAGCTGTCCCATGCCCGGTATGGCGAATATAGCCTCGAATATGACCGCGCCGCCTATGAGCCCGGGCACCGAAAGCCCTAAGATGGTCACTATGGGCATGAGGGCGTTTCTCAGGGCATGCCTCAGGATGACATCGGATTCCTTAAGCCCTTTTGCCCGCGCGGTCCTTATGTAGTCCTGCCTTATCACCTCAAGCATGCTCGACCTGCTGTACCTCGAAAGCCCGGCTATCCCGCCGAATGCCGAAACCCCAACGGGCAAAATCAGATGCCTCGCCCGGTCCAGAAGCCTTTCAAAAGGCCCCATCCCGGAGACATCTATGCTCTCAATGCCGGATATCGGAACCCATCCAAGGTACACCCCGAAGAGTATCATGAGAAGGAGCGCAAGCCAGAATGCGGGCGTGGAATACCCTATGAAGACAAACACGGTGGAGACCTTGTCGAAAAGAGAATACTGGCGGGTTGCGGAAAGCACGCCTAAGGGGATTGCTATCATGAGTATGAGGGAAAGCGAGAGGGCGCTTATCATGAGGGTGACGGGAATGCGCTCTCCTATCTTGCTTATGACCTTTCTCCCGTCAACGAAGGATTTCCCGAAATCGAGCCTCACGAACCTGCCGAGCCAGTCCAAGTACTGCACATGAAGCGGCTTGTCGAGCCCGTAGAGCCTCTTTAGGTTTTCCCTTGCCTGTGCCGACGCCTTAAGCGACATCTCGGTCTGGACTTCCACGGGCCCGCCCGGGGCAAGGTGTATCACGACGAATGTGATAAGGGTTATCCCCAATAGAAGCGGCCCCATCAGAAGGAGCCTTTTAAGTATGTATGCGGGCATGGCCTATTTTATCACGGCTCGTTGTCGAGGCCTAACTTCTTGAGCTTCCGCCAGAGCGAAACCCTGTCTATGTCTAATATCTGGGAGGCTAAGGTCTTATTGCCCCCGACCTCCTTCAGAACCCACTGGATGTAGGCGATTTCCTGTTCTTCGAGCGAGGGGAACCTGCCTTGCTTTTTCCTGAATGTCTTTATGGAAAGCTCCTTCAGGTCCTCCGGCAGATGGGCGACCTCTATTTTCCCCTCGCTTGAGAGGGCCACGCCCCGCTCTATGATGTTTTCAAGCTCCCTCACATTGCCCGGGAAATCGTAGTCCATGAGTATGGACAGCACCTCCGCGGATATCTCCCTCACTTCCTTTTTCATCAGGAGGGAGTACTTCTCGAGGAAGTGATATGAAAGAAGCGGTATGTCGTCTTTCCTTTCGGAAAGCGGGGGGATGCGTATGGAGACGACATTGAGCCTGAAATAGAGGTCCTGCCTGAAACCCCCTTCTTTTATGGCCTCGGCAATGTCCCTGTTGGTAGCGGCTATGAACCTTACATCCACGCTTACCGGTGCGGTTGCGCCGAGCCTCAGGACCTCTTTTTCCTGTATGACCCTGAGGAGCTTCACCTGCATCGAAGGCGGCATCTCGGTTATCTCATCGAGGAAGAGCGTCCCGCCGGAGGCCATCTCGATGAGGCCCTTCTTCATGGAGGCCGCGCCCGTGAATGCGCCTTTTTCGTGTCCGAAGAGTTCGTTTGAAAGAAGCTCCTCGTTGAACGCCCCGCAGTTTATGGCGAAAAACGGGCCTTCGGCCCTCAAGCCTTGATAATGAATGAACCGGGCAAATAGTTCCTTGCCTGTGC
>CAZPPU010000271.1:0-1940 GCA_964588515.1 uncultured Nitrospirota bacterium | reverse complement strand
TTTGGCCAAAAAGAGGAGGTAACTATGGCAAAGGCAAGGGACACAAAGATCGGCACATACTGCGACAGGGTCTACGAAGAACTGTCCGGCATGAAGGAAAAACTGCTCGGCCTTGCAAGAGAGATAGAAGAGATGACCGAGTCAGAGAAGGCGATGCTCAAACCGCATGTCAGGCATTTCGAAGACATAGCGGGGATGATAGATTGGAAGCTGGAAATACTCATGAAGGTCTGTCCCATTGACTTCACCAAATATGGAGGAGAAGTCGAAAGGGCATCGATATTTGTGGCAACGGAAGAGAAGCCCGCCAAAGATCTTATTGCAGGCGGCTACATCGGAGGCTGAACAGCAAGTTGCCGGACAAAAAAAAAGGGGGAGCCTTCCCCCCCTTTTTTTAATATTGCGGTTTTAAATCAGCCGATGATATCGATAAAGCGGTCATAGGCTATTTCTTTGTCAAAGGCTATGCCGACAAAAAAATCTTTTTCCTGCGAACAGACCGAGGCTATTTTCCCTTCAAAGATATCTTCATTTTTCACCCCGCTATGTTCATGGATTAAAAGCTGAACAGAAACCTGAGTAGCCTTCTTCATTATTATATTGGTATAAACCCCCATCCCTCCCTGAGAGATGGTGATTACCTGAGAATTAAGTCTCTTCTGTGTTCCACCGTCCTGTATTGTGATTAAGGCCTTCGTGGATATTGGATATCTCGGATACCTTCGGAATTCTTTATACATCGCAGCCCCCTTTTACACCATAAAACATACGTATGTCTCTATTATATAACTTTCAGACGATGAATGCACCTTGATAGCCTTATGGCGTGCGCGGCAGCGTTTACTTAATCCTGCTTATCTTATTCTTTGAATTGATGACAACTATCGTTGGTTTGGATTTTTTTATCTTCTCGTCTTCGAAATATCCGTAGCAGAAAATAATTATCTTGTCCCCGACAGCGCCCTTCCTTGCGGTAGGGCCGTTGAGGCAGAACATGCCTGAGCCCTTTTTCCCGGGGATCACATATGTCTCAAATCTCTCTCCGTTATTGAGGTTGCTTATCATCACCTGCTCGTATGGCAGGATTCCCGCCTTTTTAAGGACGCCCTCGTCTATGGTTATGCTGCCCTCATATTCAAGGTTTGATTCGGTAACCGTGGCCATGTGTATCTTTGCCCTGAGCATGCACCTCAGCATGACGCCTCCGGCAGTGCCCCGGAGCAGAAGTGCAGAAGTGCAGAAGTGCAATAGGCACAAAAAACTTTTGAACTTTTGAACTTTTGAACTTTTGAACTTTTTTTCATTCTATTATCTTAGGCACCCTGTAGAATTTGTCTGTATGGTCCGGGGCATTCATAAGGGCATCTTCCCTGGGAAGGGAATCGGCCTCGGCGTCCTCACGCATCACATTGCTCAGAGAAAGGACATGGGATGTAGGTTCAACATTCTTTGTATCAAGTTCATTAAGCTTATCCACATATGCAAGAATGCCTTCAAACTGAGAACCGAAAAGCTTCCTTTCTTCGTCAGTAACAGAAAGCCTCGCAAGCCTTGCTATATCATCTACAGATATTTTCATAATACTGATAAAACAATCTTATTCGTCATTCTGGCTTGTCCGGCATCTTTCTTCATACCAAGATAGATTCCCGACAAGCGGGAATGACATACAAATAAAGTCGTTGACTCTTTCACATATTTATATTCAAATCTTCTCAAGGTTTGCAAACCTGAGTGCAAGCCTCTTTATACCGAACTCGGGGAAGTTGACCATAACCTTCTGCTCTTCCCCATCGCCGTAACACTCTCTCACAACACCGATGCCCCATTTCGGATGCCTTACCCTGCTTCCAACCACATAGAGGATCGAGCCGTCCAATCTAAGCGACCTCTTCCTTACCGGGACAGCAACAGGCTGGGGAAGAGATGAGGATTTTTCT
>CAZPPU010000270.1:0-1942 GCA_964588515.1 uncultured Nitrospirota bacterium | reverse complement strand
CTGCCCGCCGTCGTTCAGCCTCGTTGACGCGTTGACGAAGACCACGGAGGAATCCACCTCCCTTAGAAACCTCATGGCCCGCTCGTGGTTCATCGTCACGATTGCATCGGAGTGCGCACTGCCGTATTTTGCGATATGCCCCATCGCCTCGTCCATGTCCGCCACTACCCTGACATTCAATATCAATTCGAGGTATTCTTTGTAGTAATCTTCTTCTTTGACCTCGTTTATGCCCGGATATATGGACAATGTCTTGGGACATCCCCTCAGCTCGACGCCCGCCTCCTCAAGCCTCTTGAGCATTCCCGGGAGGAACCCCTCGGCTATGGGCTCGTCAACGAGCATCGTCTCCATTGCATTACAGGTGCCGGGCCTTTGGACCTTTGCGTTAAGGCATATTTCCCCGGCCATGATGGGGTCGGCATCCCTGTCAACGAAGACATGGCACACGCCTTTATAGTGCTTGAGGACCGGTATGCGGGAGTTCTCAACGACGGCCTTTATGAGGCCCTCTCCCCCCCGCGGTATTATGAGGTCTATGATGCCTTCGAGCTTAAGCATCTCCATCACGGCCTCCCTTTCGGGGATGTCTATGAATGTGACTGCGGCATCAGGGATGCCTGCCCTAAGGATGGCAGACCTTAGCGCCTCCGTAATTGCCCGGTTTGAGTTTATCGCCTCCGAGCCCCCCCTTAGAATTACGGCGTTTCCGACCTTGAGGCAGAGGCCTGCGGCATCGGCCGTGACATTGGGTCTTGCCTCGTAGATTATCCCTATGACGCCTATGGGCACGCGCATCTTCCCGACGAACATCCTGTTTGGCATTTGCCTCATCCGCGTGATTTCGCCTACGGGGTCGGGCAGGGCGGCTACATCAAGAAGCCCCGACGACATTTCCGCTATGCGCTTCTCCGTAAGCGTAAGCCTGTCTATGAGCGCGGGGGAAAGCCCCTTGGACTTTGCGTATTCTATATCCTTGGCGTTTTCCTTTAGGATAGCGGCACTGCCGCTTTTCAGCGCCTCCGCCATCTTAAGGAGCGCATTGTTTTTCTCCATGGCCGATGCCCTGCCGAGGGCCCTTGCACCCTCCTTTGCCTCAAGGGCCTTCTTATAAATGTAAGCCTTTATGTCCATGAGCCCTCCTTCGGTTAAATTATAACTTATAAGCCCTTAAATTTTCTCTTGACAATCAGGTATTTACATAATATATAATTAGGTAATTCTTAAACAAGCTGATATGACCAAGGCAAACCTTGTAGAGACAATATTCGAGAAGGTAGGGCTTTCCAAGAAGGACGCCCAGGACATCGTCGAAGTGATATTCGATACCCTGAAGCAGACCTTCAGAGAGGGGGAGTCCGTCAAGATATCCGGCTTCGGGACATTCCATGTCCGGAAGAAGAACCCGAGGAGGGGGAGGAACCCCCAGACCGGCGAGGAACTCCAGATAAGCCCCCGGCGGGTCCTCACCTTCAAGCCGTCCAATCAGCTTAAGGGCCTCGTAGAGAAGTAAGATGCAGAGGCCTCAGCCGAAAGACATAGCGGCAAAGAGTCTCATCCCGGACAAGCTCTTTTACAAGATAGGCGAAGTGAGCAGGATAGCCGACATAGAGCCCTATGTGCTCCGTTACTGGGAAAGCGAATTCCCTTTTCTGAGGCCGAGGAAGAGCAAGTCCGGCCAGCGCATCTATGTCCGGAAGGACCTCGAAGTCGTGCTTGAGATAAAAGACCTTCTTTATAACGAAAGGTTCACCATCGAAGGCGTAAGGAAGAAGTTCTCCGAAGGTGGCAGGGCCGCCCCCCCCGCCCTACCGTCCGGCAATCCCCTGCCGGCGGACCTCGTAGGGCATATAAAGCAGAGGCTCAGGGAACTCCTCAGCCGGATGTAGGAATCGGGGCGTGGCGCAGCCTGGTAGCGCACTCGCTTGGGGTGCGAGTGGTC
>CAZPPU010000269.1:0-1949 GCA_964588515.1 uncultured Nitrospirota bacterium | reverse complement strand
GGTGGATGCCTTTGTCCTGAATATGCCCCGAACCGCGGATGTCACGGTCCTTGAGCCGGGCTTTTTAATCCCCCTCATGCTCATGCAGAGGTGGTCTGCGTCTATTACGACCATTGCGCCCTTGGGCCTCAATTTTTCCATTATCATATCGGCAAGCCGGGATGTGAGCCTTTCCTGTACTTGCGGCCTCTTTGCAAAATGCTCAAGCGCCTTTACGAGCTCGCTCAGGCCGACTATCTTCCCCGAAGGGATATAGGCTATGTGGGCCTTGCCTATGAAGGGAAGGAGGTGGTGCTCGCAGACGGAATAAAACGGGATGTCCTTGACGAGTATCATCTCGTCATGGGTTTCGCCCTCCATGGTCTTCAGTATCTCTTCCGGGGGGCTCTCAAGCCCGGAGAATATCTCGGCATACATTTTGGAGATGCGCTCCGGGGTTTCCCTGAGCCCCGGCCTTTCCGGGTCCTCGCCTATGCCTTCGAGTATCAGCCTTACGCCCTTTTTGATTTTTGCCTTGTCCATATGACCTCTTTATCCGTTATTATTGCATCCATCGTTATGTCGTGGCCTTCGACCGGAACCTTCCCGACTATTTGCTCGCCATAGGCAAGGCCTAAAAACAAGCATCCCGTTTTTGCTTCCCGGAGGAGTTTATCGTAATAGCCCTTTCCGTAGCCGAGCCTTCCGCCCTGCCTGTCGAAGGCCGCGCCCGGCACGACGATGACTTCCATCTCATCGAGCCCGACGGCCTTGCCGGTCTTCGGCTCGGGAATCCCCATATATCCCGGGGAAAGCTCCTCAAGCCCCTTGACCTCGAAGAGCCTCAGGCGCCCTGCCTTTGCATCTACTACGGGAAGCGAGACACTCTTGCCCATTTTAAGCGCCTCTTCGATAAGGCTCGGGGTTTCCACCTCGGACCTGAAGGAGGCATAAAATAAAACACTGCGGGCGTCTCGGAATTCCTCAAGCGATAAGAGCCTTTCTTTTATGGCCGCATCCTTGAGTCGCTTTTCGCCTGCGGGGGTTGAGTCCCTTTTTTTGAGGGCGGCATTCCTCAAGACCGCCTTATCCGTTAGCGAACCGGTCAGGTTATCGCCCTCTTTATTTCTTTGATCTCTTCCATCAGCCGGGGGTTGAAAGGCGCCTCGCCTTTCATGTCCGCCTCTATTATGGAGGGGTTGAAGCCGATGGAGCCTGCAAATGTCATATCCCCTATGCCCTGCTTTATGAATTCGATGTCCGCCCCTGACCTCACCTTGTTTGCGACTGCGAAGACCCTTTTTATGCCGAGCCCGGAGGCCATCTTCTTAATCGTCTCTGCCGTCTGGAGGCTCCTCGTGCCCGGCTCAACGACCACGATGAAGGCGTCCACGGCCTCTGCCGTGCCCCTTGTGAGGTGCTCTATGCCCGCCTCCATGTCTAATATGACTACCTCGTCCCTTTCGACGATGAGGTGTTTTATGAGCCTTCTAAGGAGGACATTTTCGGGGCAGTAACATCCGGATGCGGCCTCCTTGGACCTGCCGGTTATGAGCAAAATGATGCCGTCCAACCTCTTGCCGAATTCCTCCGGAATGTCGTCCACCCTCGGATTGAGCCTGAACATGCCGCCCACGGCCCCGGGTCTTGCGCCCGTGCGCTCCTCTATAAGCTCGGTCATCTCCGCAATGGGTCTCATCTTTTGGACCTCTTCGGGCCCAAGGCCGAAGGCCGAGGCCAAGTTCGCATCCGGGTCCGCATCCACGGCAAGCACCTTTTTGCCCTCCGAGGCGTAAACACGGCTCAGTGCGGCCGCTATAGTGGTTTTTCCCACCCCGCCTTTGCCTGTAACTGCTATTTTCACGGAATAAAATATTAACATTTCATGGAGGGGCTGTCAAAAAATCCCGCCGTTGACCATAATCCGTAATCAATAACCGTCATTGCGAGTGTCATTGCGAGCGGAGCGA
>CAZPPU010000268.1:0-1954 GCA_964588515.1 uncultured Nitrospirota bacterium | reverse complement strand
TCCAATGACAAGACCTTCACTGATTTTTCGCTGGGTTCGCGTCGTGGAATCGTTTTTCCCAAAATAGGGCCTAATATTTTATTTTGTAGCTCTATTCTGAAATCCGTAGATGAATAACACTCTAAATCCAATACCATTGAACTTAAACTATTTGTTTTGTCAATTAGAAGTTCTATTTTGTCCGGCGCTGGCTGAACTGGCGGAATAATATTTAGATAATTATTGTAAAATTCACTCCTAACACTATTTGAACATTTAACAATTGCGTCTCTCATCGGCTTGAATTCGGAAAGTATAATCTCGTTGTTGTCAAATACAATCAAGAAATTCATTAAACTATCCGACTGCTGATCGTGGGCGTCTCGCAACGCATCGCGCATTTTAATCCAATAATAAATAGGCTCCAAATCAATGCCTTGCTTTAATAAAGAAAGTCGAGTTGCAAAATCCCTTAGCTCGCCATTAAATTTGCTCAGGCCTAACCAGTAGTGGTATAACGCCTCTTGCAGTGAGCTAATATCAAAGAGTGTGTAAAAGGTTTTAGGCGGTGGTATCCTTCCAGAGTTTGACGAGAACTCAAAAAAGAAGGAGGCACCGCCATGGGAAAGGGTATCAGAAGTCATGAGAAGGGGTCAACCCCGGAGTATGAGCATCTTGAGGAATGGGTGAGGATGAAGGTGCAGGGTTTTATTCAGGAGCTTTTGGAGGAAGAGGTCGAGGCTCTGCTTGGCAGGGCTAAAAACGAGAGGCGCAAGGCTGTGGACAGTCCGGCGGGCTTGCGCAACGGCCACGGCAAGCCCCGGAGGATGTCCCTTATGTCGGGGACTATCGAGGTGAGGCGTCCACGTGTAAGGGGATTAGAAGAGAGGTTTGAAAGCCGCATCTTGCCGCTTTTTACCCGTAGGACGAAGGAAGTGGGCGAACTTCTGCCGGAGCTTTATCTTCACGGGCTTGCCAAGGGCGATTTTGAGCTTGCCCTTAGGGGGCTTTTAGGGGATGGCGCGCCGCTATCACCGGCCTCCATCCAGAGGCTCAAGGCCAAGTGGGAGGTGGAGTATGAGGCATGGAAGGGAGAGGACTTAAGCGGGCTTGAGATAGTCTATCTCTGGGCCGACGGCATCTATGTGAAGGCCGGTATAGGCAAGGACAAGGCTGCCCTTCTAACCGTGATTGCCTCGATGAGCGACGGCACAAAGAAGACGCTTGCCGTGGAGCCGGGCTACAGGGAATCGAAGGAATCATGGGCAGGGGTCCTTCGCTCCCTTAAAAGGAGGGGTCTCCGCATGCCCCGGCTTGTTGTGGCCGACGGGCACTTAGGCATATGGGGCGCGCTGGCCGAGATATATCCTGAGGCCGGTGAGCAGAGGTGCTGGAACCATAAGATAGTGAATGTGCTCGATGCCCTGCCAAAGAGGGTCAGGCATGAGGCAAGCGAGCGCCTGAAGAAGATTCCCTATGCCAAGACAAGGGAGGAATGCGAGGGGCTGAGGGACGAGTTCGCCCGCCGGTACAAGCAATGGTATCCGAAGGCCGTAGAGACGCTCTTTAACGATTGGGAACGGATGATCGCCTTCTACGATTTCCCCGAAGAGCACTGGAGGCATATAAGGACAAGCAATGTCGTTGAGTCTCCGTTTTCAGTCGTGAGGTTGAGGACCGGAGCCTCAAGACGCTATAAGAATGTAACCAACGCCACCGCCCTTATATGGAAGGTCTTGATGGTTGCTGAGAAGCGGTTCAGGAAGCTTAACGCCCCGCACCTTCTGGCCGAGGTCTATGCGGGCGTGAAATACGTGGACGGGAAAAAAGCAACGGAAATGGGTCTGGAAAGGAGAGCCGCCTGAATCCAATTTACACACCTATTGACAAAGGCTCGGAATTTCAAATAGATTGAATTTCAAATATATTCTATCCTCTTTAGGTGAGCTACAATTATATTCATTTCCACCAATGT
>CAZPPU010000267.1:0-1962 GCA_964588515.1 uncultured Nitrospirota bacterium | reverse complement strand
AGGAGCAGGAAAGGGGCATAACCATAACCTCCGCGGCCACTACATGCGATTGGAAGGACCACAGGGTCAATATCATAGACACCCCCGGACATGTGGACTTCACCATAGAAGTGGAGCGGTCCCTCAGGGTGCTTGACGGCGCGGTCGCCGTGTTCGATGCGGTTGCGGGCGTGGAGCCCCAGTCCGAGACCGTCTGGCGGCAGGCGGACAAGTACCATGTGCCGAGGATAGCCTTCCTGAACAAGATGGACAGGGTGGGCGCGGACTTCGGGATGAGCATAGAGAGCATGGTCGAGAGGCTCGGGGCGAGGCCGGTTGCGGTCCAGATGCCCATGGGGGCCGAGGAGAAGTTCATGGGCCCGGTGGACCTCGTAGAGATGAAAGCGGTCTACTTCAAGGACGATGCCCTCGGCGCGGAGTTTACAACCGGGGACATACCGGAGGGGCTTAAGGCGGAGGCAAAACTCTATCGGGAAAGACTCATCGAGTCCCTTGCGGATGTGGACGAGGGGATAATGGAGAAGTTCGTAGAAGGCAAGGAGATATCATCGGAAGAGATAAGGGCGGCCCTCCGCAAGGCGACCCTCGGGATGAAGCTCACGCCGGTTCTTTGCGGCTCCGCTTTCAGGAACAAAGGCATACAGCAACTCCTCGATGCGGTTGTTTATTATCTACCCTCTCCTTTGGATATACCCCCGGTTACCGGGAAATCCGACGGCTCGGAGGCCCAAAGGAAGGCGGACGATGCGGAGCCTTTCTCCGCGCTGGCCTTCAAGGTCACGGCGGACCCTTATGTCGGACAGCTTACTTATCTCAGGGTCTATTCCGGAGTCTTAAGCGCAGGCAGTTATGTATATAATTCCAGCAAGGACATAAGGGAGCGCGTCGGCAGGCTCCTTAAGATGCACGCAAACAAGCGCGAGGAGCTCAAGGAGGTCAGGGCGGGCGATATTGCGGCCGCCGTGGGTCTGAGGGGGACGCTCACGGGCGACACCCTCTGCGACGAGCAAAAACCCATCCTGCTTGAGGCCATGGAATTCCCCGAGCCGGTCATATCCGTCGCCATAGAGCCAAAGACGAAGGCCGACCAGGAGAAGCTCTCCGCGGCGCTTCAGAAGTTAGCTCAGGAAGACCCGTCATTCAGAGTATCCGTAAACGAAGAGACCGCCCAGACCCTGATAGCGGGGATGGGCGAGCTACATCTTGAGATAATCGTAGACAGGCTCCTCAGGGAGTTCAAGGTCGGCGCCAATGTGGGAAGGCCCGAGGTCGCATACAAGGAAACCATAACCGCGGCCTCCAAGGCCGAGGGCAAGTTCATCAGGCAGTCCGGCGGCAGGGGCCAGTACGGACATGTCATATTGGGGGTAGAGCCGTTCACCGGCGAGAAGGGCTTTGAGTTCGTCAATAAGATAGTGGGCGGCGCCGTGCCGAGGGAGTACATACCCGCGGTGGAAAAGGGCGTAAAAGAGTCCATGGACACCGGCGTCCTTTCGGGCTATCCGGTCATCAATATCAGGGCGACGCTCCATGACGGCTCTTACCACGAGGTGGACTCCTCGGAGATGGCCTTCAAGATAGCGGCCTCGATGGCCTTCAAGGATGCGGTAAAGAAGGCAAGGCCGGTCCTTCTTGAACCCGTAATGGCCGTTGAGGTCGTCACGCCCGATGCATATATGGGCGATGTCATCGGAGACCTGAGCGCCAGAAGGGGCAAGGTGCAGTCCATAACGAAAAGGGGTGCGGCTCAGGTCATCAAGACGCTTGTGCCGCTTAAGGATATGTTCGGTTATGCCACGGACCTCAGGTCCAAGACTCAGGGGAGGGCTACATACACGATGCAGTTTTCCCATTACGAAGAGGTCCCCAAGGCGATAGCCGAGACGGTAATGGCCGGAGCGAAAGGCGAATAGGAGGTTTTTATGGCTAAGGCTAAGTTTGAGAGGGTCAAGCCCCATGCTA
>CAZPPU010000266.1:448-2003 GCA_964588515.1 uncultured Nitrospirota bacterium | reverse complement strand
GTTTCCTGAAATGTCTGCGACCGTTGCGCGTCCGCCCAAGGAGATGATGTTATTGGCGACATTGGCGGCGCCGCCCAACATGAAGGTGTCTTCCTCTACCTCCACTATCGGGACGGGGGCCTCCGGCGAAATCCTTTCGACCTTTCCCCAGATAAAGCGGTCGAGGATGATGTCGCCTATGACGAGTATCCTCTTCCCCCTGAAATTATTCAAAGCCGCCATGACATCCATATATTTAAGAATAAAATATGCGGGCATGAGAAATCAATTTATTTCAGGGCATCCCCGGCCTAAGAGCCTGCAGGCGCTCCAATATGATGCAACCCCGGATTAGTAGACTTAGTTTGGGAAATGGTGGACAATTAGCCCATTACTATTAACTTGATGTTTTTTGGGATAAATGGTATTTTAATTAAATAGTTTAAAAAACATAAAAAAATTATGAGTAATTCGGAAAATATAGGAAATCTCATAAGGACGCTGAGGAAGGTGTCCGGCATGTCGCAGATGAAGCTCGCCGAGCAGATGGGGATTACCTATCAGCAGGTGCAGAAGTACGAAAAGGGCGCATCGGAGCTCACACTGAGGAGGCTGAGGCAGGTGGCGGACGCCCTGAATGTCCCCATGAGCACATTCATCCACGACGAAACGGGTGTTGCGGAGCCCGAAGGCGCCTATCTTACGGAAGAGGAGGCCAATATGGTCGCCCTGCTTAGAAGGCTCAAGAAGAATAAGCTCCGTGAGAAATTCCTCGGCATGCTTAGAGACATAGTGGAGATGACCGAAAAGGGGTCGTAGGGGCTTTCTTTATAGCTCAAGCATCATGACTACGGCGTCTTCCCTCGGCATCTCGTAATATGACTTTCTTGTGCCAACTATCTTGAAGTCCAGACCCTCATACAGCCTTTTTGCCGCATAATTGGATGTCCTTACCTCAAGGAATATAAACAGGCACCCCTTTTCCTTCATTTCCCCGATTGCCTTATTGACCATGGCCTTTGCAATGCCCTGCCTCCTCATGTCCGGCCTTACCGCAAGGTTGAGTATGTGGCCTTCGTCCATGATGAGCCTTACGCAAATATATCCTATGACATCCGAATCGAAAATAGCCGCATACGCTATGGAGTTTGGGTTATAAAGCTCGTTATGAAACGAGTTTTCCGACCACGGGGTGCTGAAAGATGCCCGCTCTATCGCCATCACTTCTTCCAAATGCCCCCGGTTCAACCTCTCTAAAATAACGCTTCTCATCGGCCTTATATGCCCTTAAGCTCGGCCTCTGCCTTTCTTATATAAAAGGGGCTTAACGAGGCCGGCTCGCTGAACTGGAGCCTCAGGGCCTTTTTAAGCCCCAGATATGCCGTGCTCGAGGGCAGGGGGATCATGAGATGTGCCGGCGCAAATACTGCCTGCCCCGCCATTTCCTCAAGGATTTCTTTTTTATAAATCATTGCGCCCTCGCCGGCAAAGACCACCTTGCCCAAATCCTTGAGCCTTGCGGTAAGGTCTTTTATCCTTATAGATGTCTAGGGCACAACCCTTTTCATATCATCGT
>CAZPPU010000266.1:0-438 GCA_964588515.1 uncultured Nitrospirota bacterium | reverse complement strand
TTTTTTCCCTGCGTCCAGAAGGGGGCATATATGATATGTGCAGGCAAGGAAGTTCCATGCAAAGGCCTCAAGCGTCGGCACTCCGACCACAGGCTTCTCCTCGGCATAGGAAAGCCCCTTAACGGTGCTCAGGCCTATTCTCAGGCCCGTAAAAGACCCCGGGCCCATGGAGACGGCAAATGCATCAATATCCCGGAGTTCCATCCCGGATGAACGGAGCGCATGGTCAATTTCCGGCATCAGCCTTCCTGAATGCGCCGCTTTTACATTTACCCTGACCTCTGCAATAAGTCCGTCTTTGTCGTCCATTATTGCGATGCCCCCGAGCATAGTTGCGGTCTCGATTGCCAGCACCCTCATTCCTTTTTGCCTCCTATAATGATAGATACGACGAGGCAGATGCTTGAGCTTATGGTCACGGCATTTGCAGTGCCGAAT
>CAZPPU010000265.1:0-2005 GCA_964588515.1 uncultured Nitrospirota bacterium | reverse complement strand
GAGATAGGGCATGACGCCTATGAGGGGTACGGGGCAGAGCGTTCTCAGGGCATAAGTGTTTGACTCCTCGGCAAGCGAGCCCTCGGCCTGCCTGCTGAAGTTTATTATCACCCCCGCAACCGTAAGTCCGTCCCTCATCGCCCGGTCCACGGTAAGAAGCGTATGGTTTATAGTCCCTAAGGAGGGCCTCGAAACGACGACCACGGGCAGGCCCATGTCCTTAGCCATATCCAACACGGAATAGTCCCGCCTGATGGGCACAAGAAGGCCGCCCACGCCCTCGACAACGGCCGCATCGTACCTGCCGGCAAGCTCTACAAACTCCTTCATTATGCTTTCGGGCTCGATGCTCACCCCTTCCATCTCCGCCGCAAGCATCGGGGCGAGGGGCGCAGAGAGACGGTACGGCACTATGTGGTTTATCTGCTCCTCCATCCGGGCGATATTTTTGAGGAATATGCCGTCCTGAGGGATGAGCACATCGCCCTGCCTCTGACAGCCCGTCTCAACGGGTTTCATGGCGCAGGGCCTGAGGCCGAACATCGAGAGGGCTTTTATCAGGCCTGCCGCCGCCACGGTCTTGCCCACACCGGTGTCCGTGCCGGTTATGAAGAAGCCTTTAGTCATACGCAATCTTAACCCAAACTCCCGGCGGGGTCAATAATTATCTAAATGGCCGGTCGCTAAGGTTGCAATACCATATGGCAGGGGTCACTGACCCCTCAAAAGCGACTTTGCCCTTTCAAAGAATGCCCTCATATCCTTCCTCTCAAAGCCGGTCAGAGTAGGCAGTCCGTAGACCACCGCACCGGCCATTACGAGGTAGAGGCATCCTCCGGCAGTGAGCAGTGTCGGTATGGAGACGGTTTCGAGCACGGCGCCCAAAAGCCATGCCCCTACAGACTTGGAAAGAAACGCCGCAGGCAAAAGCAAGGCGATGACCGCAGGCTGGTACCGGAAATCGAACCTCCAGCCGTTAAGCCTCGCTGTTATATAAATCAGTATGTTGGTGCTTATATAGTTCGTTGCGACCAGCTTAAGGGCAAGACCGGTTGCGCCCAGCCCGAGGCCCGGGATGCCTAAATAAGCCCCTGCGCGGGGGGCAAGGACAAAGTAGGTCGCAGGTATGCTCAGGAACATATAAGCGACGCCTAAATTCCGGTAGACTACGGTATGCCCGCCCGCAAGCAGGACGGCGCTCGCTACCTGACCTACGGCCTGAATGAGAGGGAATAGGAGCACAATGCCCAACGCCTGCCATGCCTTCTCGTATGAAGGCCCTACCAGCCAAAGGAGAAGCTCCCTACTATAGGGTATCAGAAAACACGACAATACCGCGCTTACGAAATAAAGAAGCCTCGAAACCTTTCTGAAGAGGTCCCTGACGGCCGCATGGTCTGCCTTTTCGATGGCCTCCGCCGTTTCCTTCCAGAAGACCTGAAGCATCGAGGCCGTAGCTATAGAGCTCAGGAATGTAAACCGGTAGCCTATCTGATAGAAGCCCTGCTCTACCGGGCCCCCGAACCTCTGAAGGAGCCAGTTGTCCGCAAATGTATAAAAGAAGCCGACCCATACAAAAAAGACAAAGGGGCGGCAGTAGACACGGAACTCCTCGAAGACATCCCTGAGGCTTTCATTGCCGGCGTGCGGCTCAACAAGCAGGGACTTGAGCCTCCTGACGAGGAGCGCGGAAAATGCGATGTATATGACTGCGGTTATCACAAAGAGGTTGGCGGGCGTCAGGGCCTTCAGCCTGATTGCCATCAGCACCGAAAGGAGATAAACTGCCGAAAGCCCCACATTAAAACCCTGCACCTTCACGGTCTCCCTGACGGATTCGCCTGCCTGACCCGCTACCTGCCAGAGCTGGTTCATGGAAAAGCTCGCAAAGAGCGAAAGCACAACGATGCCCGTCCCGTGGCCGAGCCAGAGCTTTTCCCTGAGGAATTCCGGCAGGAGCAAGGTCGCAAGGAGCAGGGCCGCTATGAACTGAAGCGCAACCCAC
>CAZPPU010000264.1:0-2017 GCA_964588515.1 uncultured Nitrospirota bacterium | reverse complement strand
CTGGTCTCCCATGAGGACCGTAAATACCCTGTCGGCCTCGACCGAGTCCTCCACGGTGACCTGGAGGAGCGTCCTCTTTTCCGGGTCCATCGTAGTCTCCCATAGCTGTTCCGGGTTCATCTCGCCAAGCCCCTTGTAACGCTGGACCGTGAGGCCCTTTTTTGCCTGTGAAAAGACCTGTTCAAGCAGGGCCGAGGGGGTCTCGAGCGTCATCTGCCCGTCGCCCGCAGAAACGAGATAGGGCGGGTTTCCGAGGGCCTTTACATTCTGGTAGAGTTTTTCGAGCTCCCGGAACTCGGGCGTGCCTAAAAGCTCCACGCCCACAGGGACCTTGCTTTGCCGCCTCCTCAGCTCCACCGCATAACAGCCGTGTTCCTCGTCGAAGCTCATCTCGCCGATGCCGGTATCGGGCAGGAGGATCTTCACTTCGTCCAGGAACTCCTCGACCTTCGCCTTGTCCTTGAGGAGCTCCTTGTCCACGCCCTTCCTCAGCATGAGATGGAGAAGCTCCGGGTCCCTGCGCCTCCTTGAGAACCACCCCAAGAGTTTTTCGAACTTAAGGAGGTGTTTGAGGTGCGGCACGAGGGGCTTGCCCTTGAGGGGCTTTCCGTCTGCGGAGAGCTCGACCTCCTCGGAGGCAAGCTCAAAGAGCATGTTCGTAAGCTCCGTGTCGTTTTGTATGTATTTTTCCTTCTTCCCCTTCTTGACCCTGTAAAGCGGGGGCTGTGCTATGTAGAGGTAGCCCCGCTCTATGAGGTCGGGCATCTGCCTGAAAAAGAATGTAAGAAGGAGCGTCCTTATGTGCGCGCCGTCCACATCCGCATCGGTCATGAGGACTATCCTCTGATACCGCGCCTTTGCGCTGTTGAAGTCCTCCGGGCCGATGCCGGTGCCGAGGGCCGATATGAGGACTTTTATCTCCTCGCTCGTGAGCATCTTGTCGAACCTTGCCTTCTCGACATTGAGGATCTTGCCCCTCAAAGGAAGAATGGCCTGAAAGCGCCTGTCCCTTCCCTGTTTTGCGCTTCCGCCTGCGGATTCGCCTTCGACTAAGAATATCTCGCTCTGGGCGGGGTCCTTCTCCGAGCAATCGGCAAGCTTTCCGGGCAGTCCGGCGCCGTCAAGCAGGCCCTTTCTCCTCGTAAGCTCCCTTGCCTTTCTTGCGGCCTCTCTTGCCCGGCCCGCCTGAACCGCCTTCTCTATGACCTTCCTTGCCACCGGGGGGTTTTCCTCGAAGAAGGCCCCCAACTGTTCGTTCACTATGGATTCCACAAGCCCCTTTACATCGGTGTTGCCTAATTTCATCTTGGTCTGCCCCTCGAACTGGGGGTTGGGGAGCTTGACGCTAACTACCGCGGTCAGCCCCTCCCGGATATCGTCGCCGCTTATGGTTATCTGCTCCTTGGCCGCCTTGAGAAGGCCGGAGGACTGGGCATAGCTGTTTGCCGTCCGGGTAAGCGCGGACTTGAACCCCACGAGGTGCGTGCCGCCCTCCCTCGTGCCTATGTTGTTTGCGAATGTGTATATCTGCTCCTGATAGCTGTCGTTATACTGGAGGGCGACCTCCACGGATATCTCCTCTTTCTGCCCGGAGATGTATATGGGCTTGGGGTGGAGAGGGGTCTTATTCTTATTGAGGTGCTCTACGAAAGAGGCGATGCCGCCTTTGTATAAGAACTCGTTTTTCTTGGCCGTGCGCTCGTCGTGTATGGTTATCACAAGGCCGCTATTGAGGAAGGCAAGCTCGCGGAGCCTCTGGGAAAGGACCTCGTAACTCAGTTCCGTGGTCTCAAAGACCTCGGGGTCCGGCTTGAATGTAATCTTCGTGCCGCGTTTTTTCGTCTTCCCGACTACGGTAAGCGGCCCCTGAGGCACGCCCCTTTCGAACCTCTGCTGGTAGACCTGCCCTTCCTGTTTGATTTCGCACTCAAGCCACTCCGAAAGGGCATTGACGACGGAGACGCCCACGCCGTGAAGCCCGTCCGATATCTTGTATGCCTTGGACTCAAACTTCCCG
>CAZPPU010000263.1:0-2044 GCA_964588515.1 uncultured Nitrospirota bacterium | reverse complement strand
CCGGCGTCTTCAAAGAGCCTACCCCGCTTAATGCGAGCACCCCGCTTCTTCTTGCGGCGATTTTTATTTTAAGCTATGCGACCTATCGTTGGGGCGAGTCCCTTACGGACATAGTGGGCGAAAAGCTTGTTCACATGGCCTTTACAAGGTTTTACTATACGATGCCCCTGTCTCTCGATGGCCTTGGGCTTGTGAAAGGCTCTCTCCCGCCGAACCTCGTCCACTTCTGGGAATTCCTCATCGCCGGATGGTCGAGCCTCATAAATACGGACCCCCTCTTTGTGTTTTACAGGGCGCGCTTCGTTATACCGCTTCTTGGGTTTTCAGGGATGTACCTTCTTATAAAAACCATCTACCGGGATAAGGTGAAGGCGGAATTCATCCTCTGGGTCGTCCTTATCATGGCGGTGGGCGGCCTCATGCTGACCCGGTCGCTTAAGGTGCTCAATGCCGGCGACCCGACGAGGGGGGTGATGCTCTTCATGGGGACGGCGCACCATGCGGACTCGGCCATGGACATCCTGATTGCGCTGACTGCGGCCTTGCTCCTCATGGCGGCCATGAGGCCGGGCTGGAGGAACATCCTTGTTTTTTCCGGAGTCCTTACGGCTACCTTTATGTGGCACGCAAGGGAGTTCTTCCAGACCGCTATATATGCAGGAGTGCTCGGAATCGTCTTTCTGATTTCACGGGGTATCGGCAAAAAAGAGGTGTTGAAAAGGGCCGCCTTGCTTCTTACGGTCTTCATTGCGGTCGTCGTCTTTTTCTTCGGTATTTACTCCACCCTCAAGCCCGCCAAGGAGACAGGGTACAGCGAGTCCGAAATAAAAAAACTCGCGCTTAAATATGCATTCATGCCCGAAAACCTGTCCGGCATAAGGCCGCCCATGAAATTCCCCATGCAGATGACAATCTACAAGGAAGGGGAGGCCGGGACCCTCCTGACGAGGGAAGAGCTGAGGCCCTACATAAAGGGGAGGTGGACTTTCTTAGGGTGGCTTGCGCTTTCTTTTGCCCTCCTGCCTGTGCTTGCCTTTTGGGGGGACAGGGCCGACAGGAGGCTTTCCCTGTTCTATGCGCTCCTTTGGTTTCTGACCCTCTCATGGAGCTTTAGCATGCTCATCTTGATAGTGCTTACATACAGCGAAATACACATGACCACACCGAGGATGATATACATATTCTCTTATATCGTCATAGCCGCGGGGCTTTGGGTTCTGTCTGTGAGGTTTCTTAAGCCGAGGGTGCCTGCGGGCCGTTTTTTCTTTGCGGCCACAGCCGCCGTCCTTATCGTTTTCTACCCGGTTTCGAGGAAGGGCTTTAACGGCACGGTATTCCGGACTTTCGGCTATGAGAGGGCCTCTATCGAGTGGTTCGGAGAGGGAAACCCCTTCGGGTTTTCGCCGGAGCTGATAGGGTTTCTCAGGTCTCTGCCTCCGCAAGGGGTGTTTCTGAGCGACCTCGCAAGGGATTCGCTCGTTTCGGTCTATGCCCATCATTACCATGCCGTCCAGCCGCTTTTGGTCGGCTCCATCGTCCATGACTGGCAGGCACAGAAGGATTTCAGAGAAGGAAAACACCCCTTATTCGGCACGGGGCCGGTCCTCCGCAATGCGGTAAACGACTGGCTCGACCGCTACGGGGTTGACTATATACTCGTCGAAAAGAGATACTATTCCGAGCTTTTGCCTTATTTCAGGGGATTCCCCGGAGACTACAAAATAGTTTTTGAAAATAAGAAAAACGGCGAAGCCGTAGTGCGATATAAGAGGGGGGTAACTTGAAGGTCGAGTTTTTCAGGCACAACATAGGCCCTAAGGAGATAAGAAGGGTCAACGGCGTCCTCCGCTCAGTATTCCTCACTACCGGCGAGGTCGTAAGGGAGTTCGAGGAGGATTTCTCTCGATACTTGGGCTGTGAGCACACGGTCGGCGTTACGAGCTGTACTGCGGGCCTTCATTTAAGCCTCCAGGCATACGGGATAGGGCCGGGGGACGAGGTCATAACGACCCCGATGTCTTTCATAGCCACGGCAAACAGCATC
>CAZPPU010000262.1:0-2048 GCA_964588515.1 uncultured Nitrospirota bacterium | reverse complement strand
ACCTCGGAAAGCTCAACATTCAAAGCCCCGGCTAAATTTATGAGTGTATTGAGGGTAGGATTTTCCTTGCCCCTTTCGATACTGCTTAGATATTTGGAGCTAATGCCTGTCTTTTCGGCAAGCATCTCCTGAGACATGCCCTTTGAGTGCCTTAATTCCTTAATTCTTAAGCCTATGAGTTTTTTGGTCTCCATAACACTTTCTAATATGGATTTTCTGTGATTAAATTGAAACAATCCGATACAAGATAAATATTGACAAATTCAAACTGATAGGAGTATATTTAAGCCCAATAGCCGGAAAATCGGCGATTAACTATAGCTATTAGAAGGAGGGAATATGAAAATATTCTGATACAAGATAAAGCCTGTTTTTTGTCCTTACTATACACTACTGCAACTTTGCCATGTTTATGGCAACAAAAATACTCATAAGGAGGAGTAAAAGATGAAGAAGTTCCTAGCGGGGATTGCGGTATTAGCCGTAATAATTACTATGATGAGTTGTGCTCCGAAGATGACCGTGCCTGTAACCAGACCGGCAGAGATTAATCTGAGGGGGATAAATAGAATCGCAGTTGGAGATATTACGGGTGAAGGCGGTCCTGTGATAGCCGATTTGCTGACAAGCAGGCTATTTGAGTCCGGCAAATTTGAGTTGGTCGACAGGAATCAGCTAAAAAAGATAATGGACGAACAAAAACTCAGTCTTTCGGGGGCGGTTGACGAAAAAACGGCAGCTACTTTAGGCCAGTTAATTGGAGCGGCGTCGCTTGTCTATGGGAATGTATCGTCAAATAAGTATGACCTTAAGACAACATATAAAGACTGGAAAGATAGAGAAGGTAGACTGCACAAGACTTATTATAAAACGGGAACTGCCAAGCTCAGTATAACCTTGAAAGTAGTCGGTCTTACCACAGGCAAAATAGTGGCCGTAAAGACAATATCCCGTGAAGCTAAAGAGGAAAACAATGCTGACGATGGATTACCGGAAGACCCCGATGAAGATGCCGTTAGGAGCGCGGCAGTAAATGCCGTCATCGGCGACTTCATGAAAATGATAGCCCCATATACCGAATATGTAGTGGTCGCGTTTGCGCCCACCGATTCAAAACTCCCTGAACTGGAAACCGGAGTGAACCTCTGTAAAGCAGGGAAGTGGAGTGATGGAGTAGAGCAATTCAAGTCGGCTACCAAGAAAAATCCGGCACATGATGGCGCATGGTATAACCTCGGTTTAGCCTACCAGTATAGCTCTATGTTCAAAGAGGCGGAAGACGCATTCAACGAGGCCAACAAGATAAAGAGTTCTAAGAAATATCTGCAGGCAATCAGTAATGTTAAACGGATGGCAGCGGAGAGAAAGAAGCTGGAGGAGCAAGGCGCGGTAGGCCAGTAAAATCTATAGAAGGTATCACCACCGAAGACGCCAGGAGGTAGGGGGCGGGCATGCCCACCCCCTATTATTCATTTTAAAAATGCACGCCTCAATTAGAAGAGGAATTTAGTGGCACCACTCATAATTCTGACACATAATTCTGAATATTTAGAGTATCATCTCATGTCCAAAAGCTCGTCCGTCTTTTTAAGCCGCATGGCAAGCTCCTTAAGGACGGATACCGCTATCTTCGGCTCTTCCTTTAAAAGCGTCTCGAAGTTCCTTTGCGAGACAGAGATTAATACTGCGCCGTCCTCTCCGGCTATGGCATCGGCCGCCCTCGGGGCGGAAAGGAGAAGGGCCATCTCCCCGAAGTACTCCCCCTTCCCGACGGTCTTAATTGTCTGCCCTCTTCTTCCGAGTCCGACGCTTCCGGAAAGCACATAGAACATCTCCTCGCCCTGCTCTCCCTCCCTGAATATAATCTCGCCGGCCCCGTAGTCCCTGCCGAATTTTCTTTTCAGCCTCTCCGCATCCCTGTCCCCGTGCGCCTCGTAAAAAAGCCCTCTAAGAAGAAGTACCTCCTTTCTCCTTAGATTGGCAACGACCTCCGCTCCAAGAAGCAGAATCACGAAGGAGTAATAAAGCCATATGACCACTATGAAGAC
>CAZPPU010000261.1:0-2062 GCA_964588515.1 uncultured Nitrospirota bacterium | reverse complement strand
ATTGAGCCGTTAGGGCAGACGCTAAGACAGCTTTCGCAGTTTTCGCAGAGGGACGACTGCACCGGGTCGGACTTTCCATCGGTAAGCTGAAAGACCTGGTTGGGGCAGATGTTGACGCACTCCTCACAGCCGTCGCACTTCCCCTTGTCCACGGTAACATTAAACACCGGCTTTGACCTCCTTTATATCCATACTACGCCATCTCTTCCTTAACGGTTACCGCAACCTTGTAAAGGACGGTGAGTATGAGGAGTCCGGTCGCCCATACGCCGAGCGTTATGAGGGTCTCGGGCGCGGTGGGCCAGTATTCGGTAACCGACTCGAACATGTTGGGCACAAAGCCGCCGATGATGAGGCCGAAACCCTTGTCTATCCAGAGGGAAAGGAATGTGGCGGCCGCGGCCACCGCAAGGGTCCTTTCGTTTTTGCGCGTCGCCGGGTTTACAAGGAGCACGAGGGCGAGGAGCGCAAGGATTATCGATAGCCACATTATCGGGACGAGCCTTGAGTGGCCCTCAAGCCCCGCAAACAGGTACAGGAAGGGATGCTCGTGCCCGGGTATGCCGCTATAGAAGGCGGTGAACGCCTCAAGCCCCAAGAAAAAGACATTGGTGAGCATGAAGTAGGTGACTATCTTTCCGAGCGTCTGGATGGCCTGCTTGCCCGGGTCGAAGTTCGTGTACTTCCTCACTATCAGGGCGATTATGATGAGCAGAGACGGGCCTGCCGAGAAGGCCGAGGCCAAAAACCGCGCAGCCATTATGGCCGTAAGCCAGTAATGCCTTCCGGGAAGTCCGGAGTAAAGGAAGGCCGTAACCGTATGTATCGAGGGCGCCCATGCTATGGAAAGGTAAACGAAGGGTTTTATCCACTTGGGCGGCGGGACATCCTTCCTCTCGGCGCCTAAGACCGTCCAGCCCACGAGTATGTTCAAGAGGAGATAGCCGTTAAGGACCATCGCATCCCAGAACATGACCGAATTGGGCGTGGGATGGAGGATGACATTCATAATCCTCATCGGCTGGCCAAGGTCCACGAAAATGAAAAGCAGGCACATCACGACCGATGCCACGGCCAAAAACTCCCCGAGGATGGTAATCTTCCCGAACTCCTTGAAGTTGTGGAGATAATAGGGCAAAACGAGCATCACCGCCGAGGCCGCAACCCCGACGAGGAATGTGAACTGCCCTATGTAGAGCCCCCATGAGACATCCCTCGAAAGCCCGGTTATGCCCAGGCCTACGCTGAACTGGCGAAGATAGGCGAGCGTGCCTGCGCCCATCACGGCTAACAGGAAAAACACCCATATCCAGTATCTCTTGCTCCCAACAAGCGCCTTCTCAAGCATTTTCGCTCCCTCCTATCACATAGTAAACGCTGGGCTGTGTGCCGAGCTCGGGCTTGCGCCTGATTGTAAACTTCCTGCGGAGGACCTCCCGGACAGGGGATTCCGGGTCATCGAGGTCCCCGAATACGAGCGCGCCCGTGTCCTTGACCGCTTCCACGCATACGGGCATGAACCCCTTGGCGAGCCTCTCCTCGCAGAAATTGCATTTCTCCACGACCCCTATCGTCCTTGTGGGGAACTCCTTGTTTATGTTTTCCTCCTTGATAAAGGGTCTCGGGTCCTTCCAGTTGAAGCTCCTCGCCCCGAAGGGACATGCGGCCATGCAGTACCTGCACCCTATACAGCGGTGGAAGTCCATCATGACTATGCCGTCGGACTTCCTCTTGAAGGTCGCCTTCGTGGGGCAGACCCTCACGCAGGGCGGGTTCTCGCAGTGGTTGCAAAGGAGGAGGAAGGGTTTTTCCTCCACCGCCTCGGTCATGTACTTGGAGCCCGTGCCCGGGAATGTGCGCTCGTAGGTGTCCGTCCATATCCATTTGACTTCGTCCTTGCGGTTGCCCATGTCCGGGACATTGTGGGCCATGTGGCAGGCGTCTATCGCCCTTTTATAGTCCTCCCCACTGCGGAGCAGGCCCACATCCACGACCATCGCCCAGTGCTTTGCCTTAAGCGCGTCATCGGGCCGCTTGAACTCGGCGGCCTCAAGGAGTTTGC
>CAZPPU010000260.1:1253-2088 GCA_964588515.1 uncultured Nitrospirota bacterium | reverse complement strand
GCCTGTAACTATTGCAATTTTATTATTCTTATCTTCTGAGAGTCTTTTAAGCCAGCCTTTTACCTTATCCGAGATGACCGCCTCCTCCGGATTTTCTACTATAGGGGAAAGGGTGCCGTCAAAATCGAAAAAGAAAATGAGCTTTCTCATTCGTGGCGAATCTGCGTAAGCTCCGTAATGATGTCCGAGGCCCACTTGTAGATATTGTTTTCTCTTACAACCCCCCTCATCCGCTTCATCCGGAGCATCTGTTCTTCGGGCTCCATCTCGATTGCAACCCTTATCATGTCGGCCATTTGCTCTATGTCATAAGGGTTGATGAGAAGGGCGTCTCTCAACTCCCTCGATGCGCCCGTGAATGTGCTCAGGACCAATACCCCTTGCTCGTCTTCCCTCGAGACTACGAACTCCTTTGCCACGAGGTTCATGCCGTCATGAAGAGATGTTACCATGCAGAGGTCGGCATGGCGGTAGTACGGCTCTATCTCCGCATGAGAAAAATGCTTGTGCAGGAATACGATGGGTCTCCAGTTGCCGGATTGGAACCTCCAGTTGATGCGGTCCGCCTCGGCCTTTACCTCCCCGGCAAAGTCATGATAGCTCTTTATATGCTCCCTGCTCGGTGCGCCTATTTGTACGAATGTAAATATGCCGCGGTACTCCGAATATTTCTCCATGAAACGTTCAATCGCCCTGAACCTCTCAAGTATGCCTTTCGTATAATCGAGCCTGTCGACGCCGACGCCCAGAGTCGCACTCCTTACGCCAAGCTCCTTGAATAATTCCTCCTTGCTCTTGATTCCGATATTAAACGCAGGACGCATGAAGTCAACGC
>CAZPPU010000260.1:0-1243 GCA_964588515.1 uncultured Nitrospirota bacterium | reverse complement strand
TATTGAGAAATGCTCCCGATCCGTATGGCACTCCAGGTTTCTATCGTCCGTCACAAGGAAGTTATTGCAGTGAAACTGTGTATGAAAGCCTATGATGTCGGCGCCCAACATCCCGTGCAGTATCTCCCGCTTCCACGGACATATACCGAAGGCCTCGGGGTTCGGCCATGGGATATGCCAAAAGAGAGCTATCTTGGCATAAGGGTGTCTCTCTTTTATGATTCTCGGGAGTATGGAGAAATGATAGTCCTGGATAAAAATATATGTTTCGTTTTCAATCGCATCCTCCAAAGACCTTGCGAACTTCAGGTTCACCTCCTGATAGCGCGCCCAGTCGTTCATGCGAAAGACCGGGCGAGTATGGGCGATATGGCACAGGGGCCATAACCCCTCGTTGGAAAAGCCGTAATAATACCCTTCTTCCTCTTCTTGAGTGAGCCAGACCCTCTTTAGGTCATACCGGGGATTATCCGGCGGCACACGGACTATGTTTCGCCTATCAACGACTTCCCTGTCGGCATTCCCGGAGCCGTGCGCAACCCACAGCCCGCCGCATGCCTTTAAAATTGGGTCAATGGCCGTTACAAGGCCGCTTGCGGGGCTTATGCATTCAATCAGTTTTCCGCTCCTGATGTGCATGAAGGGCTCGCGGTTTGAGACAACTATCAGGTTTTTGTCTCCCAGCTTGGCGCGCACATGTCCCTTCAGGCGTTCCGCCGTCCAGATAGCCTCTGCATGCTGGCGGAGCATTGCCTCTTCCTCTGCCCTGGCATGTGCAACGGCAAGGCTCTTGGCAAGGCTTGAAATCTCTTTGGATATCGGGGTAAAGAGGTCTTCTTTGGGCATTTTGAATATTTCCTCAAACTTGCCCCTGCGAAGATTTTTAATCCATTCCGACATTCGCGCTATAGGCCCCATTATGCTCCATCGTATAACCAAGAGCGTTATGACGGAGATAATAAGGGTATTGACAAGGATTCTTAAAAAATTCCTGCGCCATATGTCGAAGAGATATTCGTCTATGTAAGAGGCATCGCTGAATATTACGACCATGCCCGTCCTCACGCCCTCGTCGCCATATGCCGGCACGGCATAAAGATAACTTTGTTTTGCCGCAATCTTCTCGTAAGTGCCTTTGCCCTCATCGCCTTTAACCTCCTCAAACAGGATATCAAGCCTCGAAGGCAGCATGGCGGAAAGCTCCTTCGAAACGGCAACGGTCTTCCCTGTTATATCATAGACC
>CAZPPU010000259.1:0-2091 GCA_964588515.1 uncultured Nitrospirota bacterium | reverse complement strand
TCACTCCGGAGGCATATGCGCCCTTGAAATATAATGTCCTTTATCTCATAGAGAGGCTATAGCTTGCATTTAAACTTTAGCAGAAGGGAAACTATGAAACAGGAGACGATATGGAGGCTGTAAGAAAAGAACATGAGCTTATAGTATCGGTAAGCCCTCACATAAGGGCCGAGTAGACCGTCCAGAAGATAATGTGGACGGTGAACATTTCGCTTTTGCCCGCCCTTATATCGGCTTTTTATTTCTTCGGGCCGAAGGCGGTCTATGTGACGGCCGTTGCAATCGTTTCCGCATTGGCCTCGGAATGGGCCGTTCAAAAGCTGGCCGGAAGGCCCATCACGACGGGGGACGGAAGCGCCTTCCTCACCGGGCTTCTTTTGGGGATGAACCTGCCTGCCACCGCGCCCTTTTATATTCCCCTTGTGGGCTCCTTCGTGGCCGTGGCCGTAACGAAGCAGTTGTTCGGCGGGTTGGGCTATAACATCTTCAACCCCGCACTCATAGGCAGGGCCTTCGTCCTCATCACATGGCCGAGGGCCATGACCACATGGATGGCGCCGGATGCCGCATTTACCGCATTGGATGCAAAGACCATGGCCACCCCGCTGGGGCTTCTCAAAGAAGAAGGCCTCGGAAAACTCATGGAGGTCTTCGGCACGAAGGCAAGCCTTTATAGCGAACTCCTGTTAGGCCACAGGGCCGGAAGCTTGGGGGAGACCTCGGCAATAGCCCTTCTCATAGGCGCGGGGTTCCTCTTATATAAAAGGTATATAACATGGCACATACCGGCAAGTTTCTTAGGCACCGTAGCCTTGATGGCATGGGTCTTCGGCGGTAAAAACCCGGAGACCGGAAAGCTCGTGCTCTTTGCCGGCGACCCCATCATACACCTCCTGAGCGGCGGCCTCATGCTTGGGGCCTTTTTCATGGCCACGGACTATGTAACCGCGCCCACGGTAAGAAAAGGCCAGCTCATATTCGGCATAGGGTGCGGCTTCCTTACGATGCTCATTAGGCTTAAGGGCGGGTTCCCGGAGGGCGTCATGTTCGCAATCCTCCTCATGAACTGCTTCACGCCCCTCATAGACAGGAGCACGAAGGTCCAGCCCTTCGGCAAGGGGTCGGCGACCCCGGCCCAAAAGGGGTCAGCGACCCCCGGCCAAAAGGAGAAAGGCAAATGACCATAAAAGAAATCATGAAGGTGACGGCCGGCTTGGCAATCATATATCTCATCGGCGGCGTCCTCCTTGCAGGCGTGTACGCAAAGACCTCGCCCGTGATATTCAAAAAGGCCAAAGAAGAAAAAGAGACCGCCCTCAAGAAAATGGCGCCGGAGGCCGATGCCGCGCCCATCAAGTTAGGCGACTGGGAATCCGTGCACAAGCACGCCGAATACTACTCGGTCCCAAAAGGGGGCGCGACCATCGGCTATATCGCCGAGACATACGGCAAGGGCTACTCAAGCTATATAAACATCCTCGTTGCCGTTGACAAGGATTTCAAGGTCAAGGGGATAAACATCCTCCACCATGCGGAGACCCCCGGGCTCGGAGACGAGATAGAAAAGGCCTATTTTAAGGACCAGTACAAGGGCAAGGCCATCGAACAGCTTACGGTCGTTAAGATAGAGGGCACGGACAAAATCCTTGCAATCTCCGGGGCGACCATCTCAAGCCGGGCCGTAACAAACGGCATAAAGGATGCGGTTGCCATGCTCAAGGAAAAATACGAGGGCGGAGGGGCAAGGGAAGCCGGGAAATAAATGATGAAGGTAGAAAGAGGAACCCACCTAAAGATTCTATTGGTTATTTCCCTTTCCGTTTGTCTTTTCTCAGGCGAAGGGCTTGCCTCCACCTCCTGCGAGTCGCCTTTAGCCGATGCCGCCGCTCCTGCCCCGTCCGCCTGCGGCGCAATCACCGGCCCTGATGCGGTTACTACAAACAGCACGGCGCAATATGCCTTCGAGGGCCAAGGCCCTGTAACATGGTGCGTAACAGGGGCCGGTGTGAGCATAAATTCAAATGGCCTTGTAACTATCGACAACACTGCCTGCGGAAGTTTTGCAGTAAGCGCAACGGACTCTTGCGGGGA
>CAZPPU010000258.1:267-2094 GCA_964588515.1 uncultured Nitrospirota bacterium | reverse complement strand
GTTTAATTATGGGCGTGCGCGCTTATGACATCATAAAAAAGAAGCGGGACGGAGATGAACTCGCAAACGAGGAGATTTCCTTCCTTATAAACGGACACCTCAGGGGCGATGTCCCGGACTACCAGATTTCCGCATTTCTCATGGCCGTCTGCCTTAACGGCATGACGGACGGAGAAACCGTTGCCCTCACGGATGTGATGCTGAAGTCCGGTGCAAGGCTCGACCTCAAGGACATAACCGGCGTGAAGGTGGACAAGCACTCAACCGGCGGGGTCGGGGACAAGGTAAGCATAATCCTTGCGCCTCTCCTTGCCTCGATGGGGGTGAAGGTGCCTATGGTATCGGGAAGGGGGCTTGGACATACCGGGGGCACGCTCGATAAGCTCCGGTCCATCCCCGGGCTCAGGACCGACCTTTCAACCGAGGAGTTCAAAGGAAACCTTAATGAAATCGGCCTCTCCATTATCGGACAGACCGATGAGATAGCCCCTGCCGATAGACTGCTCTACGGCCTCCGCGATGTTACGGCCACCGTGGAGTCCATCCCGCTCATAGCCGCAAGCATCATGTCGAAGAAGCTCGCAGGAGGCGCAGACGGCCTTGTCCTCGATGTGAAAACAGGCGAGGGCGCGTTCATGAAAAAGAGAGAAGACGCCCTCATGCTCGCAAGGACTATGGTCTCCATCGGAAACTCCATGGGCGTAAAGACCGTCGCCGTCCTTACGGACATGTCCCAGCCCCTCGGAAGGACCGTTGGAAACAGCCTTGAAATAAAGGAGTGCATATCCGCCCTCAAGGGCAGGTGGCCGGACGACCTTGCCGAGGTTACGCTCACCCTCGCCGCATGGGCGCTTAACCTTGCGGATTCCATCGCGGAAGAAACACCGCTCAAGACGATGACCGCAGGGACGCTTAGGAATTACAAGCACGAGGCCATGGAGTTCATAGAAAAGGGCGATGCCTTCAAAAAGTTCGTTGAGTTCATAGACGCCCAGTTCGGAGACCCGGAGGTCGCATTCCAGCCGGGCCTCCTGCCTTCGGCCCGCGGTGTAAAGGAGATAAGCGCACCCGGGGACGGCTTCATCCGCAGGCTTTCCGCAGAGGCCGTCGGAAGGGCGGCCATGCTCCTTGGCGCAGGGAGGGAAAAGGCCGAAGACCCGATAGACCCGGCCGTAGGGATAATCCTTAATAAGAAGATAGGCGATGTGGTTAAAAAAGGCGAGCCTATTGCGCGCCTTCACTACAGCGGCGAGGGCAGGCTTAAGGAGGCCGAGGAGGTCTTCCTCTCCGGGGTCGAGCTTTCCGACAGGGAGCCGGCAAAGACCCCGCTAATCATGGATGTGGTCATGCCCTGAGGGCTCCCAGACCTTCCCTTTTTCTATGATGTGAAGGACATGCCGGCCCCTCCTTTGAAGCTCCCTCGCTATCCATCGCCTGTGGCACTTCCACGGAAACCTCTCCGCGCATACGATGACCGAGGGCTTTTCTTCCGCAATCCCCACAAGCTTGTTTATCCCCTCTTTGAAACCCTCCGTGCCGGAATATGCCTCATACCCGCCTTTTCTAAAACCGCCTAATTCCTCTCCGAGCCAAATGTATTCCATGCCCTCTTTTTTCAATTCGGCCTCGATGTTTTTCCTCTTGAACTGCTCAAGCTTGCTCGTCGGAAAGCGCCGGACATCCACGAGGCAGGCGATGTCGTATGCCTTAAGGATTTCTATGAAGTCCTCCCATGTCCTCCTGTCCGTGCCGAGGGTGTAGAGGGTCTTCATCGAATCAATTATAACTGTTCAATCAATTCAATCGATTGGATTTTTCCAACTTCAA
>CAZPPU010000258.1:0-257 GCA_964588515.1 uncultured Nitrospirota bacterium | reverse complement strand
TTGGCGGGGGGGGGACCGGTTATGTTTAAATGTAGACGCAAAGTCCGTTACGCCGGGGGAGCAAAAAATATTGCCAAAAGAAAGGCTATCAGGCAGAGCTTCATTTTAGATTCCGAGGAGACTGTTTCATCTATACTCTTTATCGAATTCATTCATTGCATCGTTCAATCGCATCCCTTTGCCGACCAAAGAGTCGATATACTGCTTTTTAAACAGACTCTCTTTATCCAAAAGCTCAATCAGGGCGGTTTGCACTT
>CAZPPU010000257.1:545-2111 GCA_964588515.1 uncultured Nitrospirota bacterium | reverse complement strand
AGAGGCCCTAAGAGGGCTAAAAGGAAGGCAGTCGGAAACGAAGCGGCACGTGGCCGCCCTGGACCTTTGCACAGGCTGTGGGGCCGGTGCACTTGCCATTGGGGCTACGAGCCCCCGCGATATTGGGAAAGAAGCCCCCGGAGTAACGGTCTACGGGGTGGATATCTCCGATGAGGCCTTGAGGTTCGCCGAAGAAAACAAAAACGATATCGAGAATGTCGTATTCCTCAAGGGCAATCTCTTTGAGCCGGTAAGGGAGATGAAATTCGACATCATAGTGTCAAACCCGCCGTATATAAAGGAAAGTGTCATTGACACACTTCAGCCCGAGGTCAGGGACTGGGAGCCCAGAGAGGCGCTCGACGGCGGACCGGACGGCCTCGGTTTCATCAGGGAAATCCTGAGGGGCGCACCCGGTTACCTTAAAGAAGGGGGTTATGTTATCCTTGAGATTGCCGATGGACAGAAGGATGCGGTCATGGAAATAGCCGGTGCATCCGGTCTTAAGACCGTAAGTGTTGCGAGGGATTATGCCGGAGTTGAAAGGGTAGTTGTATTTGAAGCGGGCGATTAAACCCATTTTAGTATTTGTCATCCCGTTTGCCGTGTATCTGCCCACGCTCTGGGGGACTTTCTACTATGACGACAATGTAATCTTCTTCGGGCATCAGGTCAAGCGCCTTGCGGAAAACCCGTTTTTGCTTTTTAAGGGCGGCGCCGGGCTTGAGGGCGTTCCGGGCGCGCCAAGGAGCCTCCATGTATTTTTGCTCCTCATGGTTTACAAGGTCTTCGGCCCTTCGCCCCTGCCTTATCACATCTTGAACCTTCTTGCCCACAGTGCCACCACCCTCATGGTGTTTCTTTTATTGCGGCCGTTGACCGGAAACGGGGCGCTTGCCCTGACAGGGGGGCTTGTCTTCGGGCTTCACCCGGTCCATGTGGAAAACATCACATTTGTCACATTAGGCGGGACGGATTTGTTTTATACATTCTGGGCGCTCCTCAGCCTGTTATTGTACATCCGGTTCAGGGGGCTACGAGCCCCTGCGCTATTGGGGGCACGGCCCCCTGCGCTATTGGGGGCACGGCCCCCTGCGCTATTGAAAGCACTCTCACTGCTTGGGTTTTCGGTAATTGCATTTTACTTTTCTCTCTTGAGCAAGGAATCCGCAGTGGCCATGGTCGTGCTTTTCCCGTTGGCCGAGATGCTCCTTGGACGAAAGGGGGCGCGGCCCCCTGCGATATGGGGCTACGAGCCCCTGCGATATTGGGGCTATCTATGGGCACTGCCGCATCTGGCCCTTGTCTTAGGCATGAAATGGGATGTCCTTTTCGGCGGGGCCTCGATGGTCACGGCGGGCGGCGGGCAGGCGTCTCAGGCCGCAGGCGCAAGCCGGGGACTCGGCGATGTGGTGTTAAACTTGGGCTTTTTCGTCAAGTCGGTTTTACTGCCTTATCCGCTTTCGCCCTTCATAAAGGAATTCGGCATGGCCGCGCTTCTTTACGGGCTTGCCGCCTTGCCGGTTGCCGTTTTGGTCTTAGGCATCGTTTTCAGAAAGAGGCTTG
>CAZPPU010000257.1:0-535 GCA_964588515.1 uncultured Nitrospirota bacterium | reverse complement strand
TTGTTTCATTCGGCTCGCTCTGGTTTCTTTTTGCCGCCGCGCCCTATCTCGTAGTGCCTCTCATACCGGGTAATGTGGCAATTACGGCGGAGCGCTACATATATGGGCCTTCGGCAGGCGCCTCTATCCTCCTCGCCTACGGGCTTGTCAATCTTAAAAAGCTGTCAAGACCGGCTATCGCCCTCGTCCTTTCAGCATACAGCATTATCGGCGTGGATTATTTCTATAAGGCGTGGCGCACGGAAGATGCCTTCTGGAGGTACTCGGTCAAGATGAACCCGGATTATGTCTCGGGCTATGTAAGCCTTGCGGGGATAGAGCTTTCAAAGGGCAATGTAGAGGGCGCAAAGGCCATTATCCATGAGGCGTTGGGAAAGCCCAAGGGAATGCCCGCCGAGTTCGCTCAGGCCGCATACATATTGGCGGACATAGCCCGAAAGGAGGGCAAAGCCACTCTGGCCGAAGGCTATTACCTGCTTTCCCTGAGATATGCGCCCTATGAGTTTTCGTTCATAGACCTCAGCTACCTCTACTT
>CAZPPU010000256.1:0-2114 GCA_964588515.1 uncultured Nitrospirota bacterium | reverse complement strand
AGGGGGAAAAAGGCCTGAGGCGAGACATAGTCCTCATGCAATCGGCGGCCGCGCTCGTCGTCTCAGGCAGGGTCTCAAGCATGGGCGATGCCGTCTCCGCGGCGCAAGAGGCCATAGATTCGGGACGGGCGCTCAAGAAGCTCGATGAGATAATGAAGGCCACGAATAAACCGTAGTAACCTTTACAGCGAATTATCCGGTATGTTATCCTTATTGCTAAATCAAGGAAAAGGAAAGGAAGGTATGTGAATGACGCTTCAGAAAGAGGACAAGCGGGGGCTGATAGAGAAGTTCAAGACCCACGACACGGACACGGGTTCGCCGGAAGTTCAGGTGGCCATCCTCAGCGCCCGGATAAATTATCTTACCGAGCACTTTAAAACCCACAAGAAAGACCATCACTCAAGGCGCGGGCTTCTGAAGCTCGTCGGCCAGAGAAGAAAGCTTCTTGACTATCTCAAGTCCCTGAGCAAGGAAAGATACGAGAAGGTCATCGAAAGCCTCGGTCTCAGGAAATAAGCCATGAAAAAACTCCAACTCGAACTTATGGGCAGAAGGCTCGTCCTCGAAACGGGCCAGCTCGCAAGGCAGTCCGACGGCTCTGCCGTGGTGCGCTTCGGCGAGACGATGGTGCTTGCCTCGGCCGTGGCCGAAAAGAGGATAAAGGAGGGGCTCGACTTCTTTCCCCTCACGATAGATTATCAGGAGAAGGCGTATGCCGCAGGCAAAATCCCCGGGGGGTTTTTCAAGCGGGAGGGCAGGCCCACCGAAAGGGAAATCCTCACGGCCCGGCTCATAGACCGGCCGATAAGACCACTTTTCCCGAAGGGGTTTTATTCGGAGACGCAGGGCATAGTCTCGACCCTCTCATACGGGAGGGAAAATGCGGCGGATGTCTTAGGCATAATCGGGATGTCTGCGGCCCTCACGGTCTCGGATATCCCCTTTGAGGGCCCGGTAGGAGCGGTAAAGGTCGGCAGGCTCGACGGCCGGTTCATAGTGAACCCCGATATGGAAGAGTCCGAACAGCTCGACCTGAACCTCGTCGTGGCCGGCACCGAGGAGGCGGTCCTGATGGTGGAGGGCGGGGGGCTTGAAGTCCCCGAAAGCGTCCTCCTATCCGCTATCGATTTCGCCCACCCGGTGATAAAGCAGATAGTCGCCCTCCAGAAGGAACTGAGGGAGCTTGCAGGCAAGCCCAAGAGGCCGCTCCATACGAAAGAAACCGACCCCGGGCTTAAGGCCGCGGTAGAGGGCCTCGTAACGGAAAGGCTCAAGGAGGCCGTGAAGATTCCGGGTAAACTCCAGAGGCAGGAGGCCCTGAACATGATACTTGCCGATGCCATTACGCGCCTCAGCCCCCCGGAGGACGGCCGTTCGAGGGACATCTCGGATATATTCTTCGAGATAGAAAAAAAGCTCGTCAGGGGCTTGATAATAAGCGAGGGCATCAGGGCGGACGGTAGGGGCCCGGATGAGATAAGGCAACTTCAGTGCATAGTGGGCGCACTGCCGAGGACGCACGGCTCGGCCCTCTTCATAAGAGGGGAGACGCAGGCCCTTGCGGTCGCAACCTTAGGCACATCGGACGACGAGCAGAAGATAGACGACCTAAACGGGGAAAGCTATAAGGCCTTCATGCTCCATTACAACTTCCTGCCGTTCAGCGTCGGGGAGGTGAGGCCCTTAAGGGGGCCGGGCAGGCGCGAAATCGGGCACGGCGCACTCGCAGAGCGGGCGCTAAAGCCCGTAATACCGCCCAAAGAGACATTCCCCTACACCGTGAGGGTGGTCTCCGACATATTGGAATCCAACGGCTCCTCTTCCATGGCCACCGTGTGCGGCGCCTCACTGGCCCTCATGGATGCCGGAGTGCCCATAAAGACGCATGTGGCAGGCATAGCCATGGGCCTTGTCGTGGAAGGGGACCGCACAGTCATACTCACCGACATCTTAGGGCTCGAGGACCACTTGGGGGACATGGACTTCAAGGTCGCGGGCACGGAGGCCGGAATCACCGCATTTCAGATGGATGTGAAGACCTCCGGCATAGGCAGGGCGGTCATGGACGAGGCCCTCGAACGGGCAAGAAACGGCAGGCTCTTCGTCTTTGA
>CAZPPU010000255.1:0-2140 GCA_964588515.1 uncultured Nitrospirota bacterium | reverse complement strand
AGTTATCTCTTCAACTGCTCCATGAAGGGCATTGTGAATTTTTTTTGTTACGGCAAAAAACTGCTCACCGCCCCTTATAACATCCCACTTCGCATCGATACCTAATTCTCTCAGGAGCGGAACCATCCGGTTCAGGATTTCCGCAACGCCTCCGCCTACGGAAGTGGAATTGACATGCTGAACGGACTTTCCCTTCAGGCGTTCCGACAGAAGCCGCAGTTCATGAATCACGCCCTTACCGACTATAGGTTCGTATTCTTCGAGCTTCGCCATCTTATTTCAGGTGTCCGTCGAGTATTTTCAGTATGGCGGCCCTTATACCCTCTCCGGTATATGTATAGGGGTCTATCCTTGCGATATCGACGGCTAATTTCTCTTCGCCGAGGGATGTCGCAAACCAGTTTGAAAAATCATTAGTCGGCCGTTGGAGTCTTAACCTTGCCTCGAACATGTGGAAATAAAGAGAATCGAGGCTCACCAGGCGTAAACAATTCGAAAATTCAGCAAGGTCATATGCCTTGCAATCCGTGGGGAATATAAAACTTATCGACTTCAAAAAGTTGAATTCCTCACCCTCCGGGCAGATAAGGTTCTTCAGGCGCGGGCGCTTCTCCAATTCGCTCTCGATAGTTGAAATCAACGCTTCTCTGATCGAACCTATACTCGGGAAGGCCGTTATATCGATGGCCGAAAGGGCCTCTCCGAGGCGCTCATCGCTGAGCACATCGGAAACCCAGTAAGCGAAATCATTGGGCGGTTCGGGACTAAGATACAGATGCTGTCTCACAAACTGGTGGGTATGAAAGTATATGGAGGAGCTGTCTATCGCACGGATATGTCCTACGAGTTCGGGTAATGAGACTGCCCTAACTCCTGTAAGTTCTACCATGTGCAGGCTCGAATAGAATATGAAAGGTTCGCCGGTCTTAAGAACCACAGTAAAATTATACCGTAAAACCCGTCTTAAGGTACAGGTGTGCGGAACGGATAAGGAAGAAGCTCCCCGATGGAGAACTTCTTTATGCCCTTCTTGGATTTGAGATACACATCTATACCGGGCGCAAACTCGTAAAGGAGCTGTCTACAAGCCCCGCACGGGAAGCAGTAATCCCCTGCGCCGGATACTATCGCAATCGCTACGAAAGGGTCATTGACCCCGGTAACCCCCTTGTAAAGGGCCGTCCTTTCCGCGCACATGCTGAGCATGAGCGAGGGGTTTTCGATGTTGGAGCCGGTATAGAGCCTGCCCCCCCTGCTCATAACGGCGGCCCCGACCCTGAAGCCGGAGTAAGGCGAAACGGAGCGCTTAAGCGCATCCTCGGCCTTGGAAACGAGGAATTGAATCTGCTTTACGGTCAACTCAGTAATTGAGTATCTCTATGAGGTCCTTGAAGTCCTTCGGCTCTCCGGCCCCTGCCTGCTCCGCCTTGAACCCGGCCTCGGCCTTTGCCCGGTTGCCGCCGAACCGGGGGTCGAGCTCTATGCCCCTTGTAATCTCAGTGGATGCCTGCCCGTATTCGCCTTTTGCATTATGCGCAAGGGCAAGGCCGTAGTAGGCCATGTAAAAAACAGGGGCCCTCCTCAGGGCGTCGTTGTATGCCTCGATGGCCTCGTCATGCATGCCGAGCCTGTAGTATGCCTGACCCATATTGTAGAACGCCTTCTCCGGGGTCGCATATATGGGGTTTTTGAGGGCTTTCTTGCACTGCTCGACCGCTTTTTTCCACTGCCTCCCGGTGTTATAGAGGAAGCAGAGGTTATTATAAGCCTCTGAATAATCCGAATCTATATTGGTTGCGCGCTTAAAGGCCTCCTCCGAATTCCGGTAGTCCTGAAGCCTTAGGTAAACGACCCCGATTGCGTTTTGCACTTCCTTGTTGTCCGGGTCGAGATCCGCGGCCTTCTGGAATTCGACGAATGCGGGCTGAAGACTCCCATCGCTCAGGTAGGAGACCCCCAACTTGAAATGGGCCTGTGCCTGAACCGCCTTCTTCCCCCCGCACGAAGACAGGGCCGCCACAAGAACCAACGCCAATACCGCTTTAAATTTCATCGGACTTATACTCTAACATCTGGCCGAGGCCATGTCAATCGGAACGGTTAGAGAAGTTCCCCCATTTTTTAAAGACCGTCTCCCAGT
>CAZPPU010000254.1:0-2144 GCA_964588515.1 uncultured Nitrospirota bacterium | reverse complement strand
GCATGACCGCAAAGCTCACATCCCCGGCCTTTGCGCCGTGCCCCTCGGCAAACGCCAGATAGACCCGCCTGAGGATCTGAAAGCAGGTAAGGAATATCATGAATGCGATTGCAATCGTGAAAAAGGTCTCGTATTTTTTGTGACCGTAGGGGTGGTTTTCGTCCGGCGGGTGAGAGGCTATCCATATGCCCACAAGCCCCACGATGTTGGAAAGCCCGTCGAAGAGCGAGTGGAACCCGTCGGAGACCATGCCCACACTGCCCGAAATCCAACCGTAGATCACCTTCACCCCCGCCACTGTGATATTCAGGGCGAGGGTATAGAGGAGGACCTTTCTTATGGCCGGTCCGGACGGCCCTGTAGCGGTATGTCCTTCCATTTCGCCTTGAACTCCCCGAACCTGCCTTCTCCAATGGAACTTCGCATCTGCCTGAAAAATTCCATGTAGAAGTGCAGGTTGTGTATAGTATTGAGCCTCATCGAAAGTATCTCCTTGGAAAGGAAGAGGTGCCTGAGATAGGCCCTCGAATAATTCCTGCATGTGTGGCAGTCGCAGTCCGGGTCGAGGGGGCCGCCGTCTTCCTTGAACTCCGCCCTTTTGATGCTCAACCTCCCCTCTGAGGTAAAGAGCGTGCCGTTCCTTGCATTCCTTGTAGGCACCACGCAATCGAACATGTCGAAGCCGGCCTCGACGGCAAAGAGCATGTCGTGTATCTCCCCTATGCCCATAAGATATCTGGGCCTGTCCTTAGGCAACCATTCCGCCATATAACTTATTATCTCATACATCGGGTCTTTCGGCTCGCCTATGCCGAGGCCGCCCACGGCATAGCCGTCAAAGCCGATTTCAACTATTTCCTCAAGGGACATCCTCCTCAGGTCCTTGTAGACACCGCCCTGAACGATGCCGAAAAGAGCGGGCGTAATCCCCCCTTTAGTAATCCCCCCTCCGCCCCCCTTTAGCAAAGGGGGGTTGGGGGGATTTTCAAACGCCTCTTTGCACCGCCTCGCCCATGCGGTCGTGAGCTTCAGGGACTTCAGGGCATAGTCGTAGTCCGCGGGATACGGGGTGCATTCATCGAGGGCCATGAAGATATCACTTCCGAGCGCGGCCTGAACCTCGATTGCAAGCTCCGGACTCAGGAAGTGCATCGAGCCGTCAAGATGGGATTTGAAACGCACGCCGCCCTCTTCTATCTTTCTCAGGGAAGACAGGCTCCATAGCTGAAAACCCCCGGAGTCCGTAAGGATTGGCCCCTGCCAGTTCATGAAGGCATGAAGCCCCCCGAGCTTCCGTATCGCCTCATGCCCGGGCCTCAGGTATAGATGATATGTGTTTGCGAGTATGATTTCCGCGCCGAGCTCCCTCAGCTCTTCCGAGGAGACGGCCTTTACATTGGCATTGGTCCCGACAGGCATGAAAGAAGGAGTGTTGATATTGCCCCGTTTCGTCCGGAGGAGTCCGAGACGGCCTTCTTTGAGTTCAAAGGGCGCAGTCACTTAAGCGCGGAAATTTCCCGCTTGAAATGCCCTGCGGTTGCATCGTCAAAGACGCAGAACTCAACCGTCTCAAGGCCCGAAGACGGGGTTGCCTTCAGGTAATTATAAGCCTCGCTTACGAGTATCTTAGCGCACCTGTCCTTCGGAAAGCCGAAGATGCCGCTACTGATGGCAGGCATGGATATGCTCTTAAGACCGCGTTCGGAGGCAAGGGAAAGGACGCTGAGCACGGCGCTTTTGAGTTTATCGTCCTCGTCCCCTTCGCCCATCCGGGGGCCTACGGCATGGATGACATATCTTGCGGGGAGCTTTCCGCCCGTGGTGATTACGGCGGTGCCCACCGGTGTGAAGCCTATCCTGTCGCTTTCTTCTTGAATGACCTGTCCGCCCTTTCTAACGATTGCGCCTGCAACGCCCCCTCCGTGCTGAAGCCGGCTGTTTGCGGCATTCACTATGGCATCCACCGGCCGCTCGGTTATATCGCCCTGAACGAGCCTCAGCATTTTTTTGCCCACCTCATGCTCGGCAATCGTCTTTGCCATGTTACACCTCCATGATGAATCACCTAACTTCCCCTTGATAGGCACTTTCCCCTCCCTTAATGGGAGGGGTTAGGGGAGGGTGCATAAACAATTCTCCTTTAT
>CAZPPU010000253.1:0-2160 GCA_964588515.1 uncultured Nitrospirota bacterium | reverse complement strand
TCACTTGAGACACAGCCCCTTAAGATAGACTGGACATTCTACTGCTCTAAGTGCGATGGAATGGCATCCATGAGGACATGCCCTCATGGCAAAGAGGACAGGATGCTTCTCAGTGGAACAAAACTGAGAAAGATGCTCTCAGAAGGCACAGCGGTTCCCGACCATTTCAGCAGACCTGAGGTCTTAAAGATACTTCAGGCATACTATCAGGGACTGACCGAAAAGGTGGAGATTAAAACCCACAAATATTCCGAAGGAGTATAAATAGTTGTCAGGGGTTTTATGTCCCATAAGAAAGAGTTTGTTATGCACAGGATTTTTAAGGAGAGGGGGTGAAGGGCAACTCTATCCCGTAAGGGAAATTGCATCCAATATAAAACTGTAAGGAGGTTTGGAAGATGCCAAGTTTTGTGATTACTGAAAAGTGCGACGGCTGCAAGGCACAGGACAAAACTGCATGTCAGTATATCTGTCCTAATGACCTCATGACCCTTAACAGGGACCTCATGAAGGCATACAACCAGGAGCCCGACCAGTGCTGGGAGTGCTACAACTGCGTAAAGATATGCCCCCAGCAGGCAATAGAGGTCAGGGCCTATGCAGACTTTGTCCCGCTCGGAGGAAGCGTTATCCCGCTCAGGGGCTCCGACAGCATAATGTGGACGGTTAAGTTCCGCAACGGAAAGTTAAAGAGGTTCAAATTCCCCATAAGGACCACGCCGGAAGGTTCTGTAGACCCTTATGCAGGAAAACCGGAAGCTAATATGGACGGCCTCAAGAAACCGGGCTACTTCACACATCAGGGCGACGGCAAGGCGCTGCCCACGATAAAGAAATAAGGAGGAAGAATATATGGAAACAGAAGCTTGCACCTTTTCATATTGCAAAAAGCCCGAGATAGTCGAGGTCAACACCGACCTCCTGATAATCGGAGGCGGCATGTCCGCATGCGGCGCGGCGTTTGAGGCCGTAAGGTGGCAGCAGGCTGCCGAAAAGTCCGGAAAGGGAAAAATCAAGATAACCCTCGTTGACAAGGCCGCCATGGACAGAAGCGGCGCAGTGGCGATGGGCCTTTCCGCCATCAACACTTATATGGGCGAAAACGACCCGAAGGACTATGTCAAGTATGTAAGGGCGGACCTTATGGGCATCATAAGGGAAGACCTCGTATACGACCTCGGAAGGCATGTAGACGACTCGGTCCATAACTTTGAGGACTGGGGACTGCCTGTGTGGAAGAAAGACGAATCCGGCCACACCCTTGACGGCGCACAGGGCGGGGCGAAATTAAAAGACGGCGGAAAGCCGGTAAGGTCGGGCAAGTGGCAGATAATGATAAACGGCGAGTCCTATAAGGTGCTCGTTGCAGAGGCGGCAAAGAAGGCCCTCGGCATGGAAAACATCTACGAGAGAGTCTTCATCGTGAAGTACATCCTCGACGAGAAAGTGGACAACAGGATTGCGGCGGCAGTCGGCTTCAGCGTCAGGGAAAATAAGGTCTACATATTCAGGGCCAATGCGGTTCTTTCAGGCTGCGGCGGAGCGGTCAATGTCTTCAGGCCTCGTTCGGTTGGAGAAGGCCAGGGCAGGGCATGGTACCCCGTATGGAACTCCGGCTCTGGATACGCCCTCGGCATACAGGTGGGCGCAGAGCTCACAATGATGGAAAACAGGTTCGTGCCTGCAAGGTTTAAGGACGGATACGGGCGAAAACTTCGAGGCGACAAAGAAGCTTTACAGCCCCTATGCCGAGAAGATGGGCACCGCCATCAGAAACCACATGATGATGATGGACATGAAAAAGGGCAAAGGCCCGATTCTCATGAGAACACATGATGCCATGGCAGAGCTTGGAAAGACCATGGACGCAAAACAGATAAAGCACCTCGAGGCGGAGGCATGGGAAGACTTCCTCGATATGTGCATCGGTCAGGCAGGCGTCTGGGCGGGCATGAACATAGAGCCCGACAAGACCCCGTCTGAAATCATGCCTACGGAGCCTTATCTCTTAGGCTCGCACGCAGGCTGCGCAGGTTTCTGGTGCAGCGGCCCTGATGACCTCGGAGCGCCGAAGGAGTGGAACTGGGGCTATAACAGGATGTCCACCGTGCCGGGCCTCTTCATGATGGGCGACATCTGCGGCGCATCAGGCCACAAGTT
>CAZPPU010000252.1:0-2166 GCA_964588515.1 uncultured Nitrospirota bacterium | reverse complement strand
CACAGTGGTTTTCGCTTCCTTGCACGGTCTTTACGGCATGGGCCCCGTGGCAGTCCGTGCATATGAGGTCTTTGAGGCCGCCGAGCATCTTCTTATGCGTGACGCCCTCGGGCGCATGGCACTGCCTGCATATGCCCGACGCCTGTACCTTATATCCCCTCCGTGTTTTGAACTTCCTCTGGGGGTGCTTTTCCGCGGAAAACCCGCCGTGGCAGTCCGAGCATTGAAGTGCGCCGTGCGCCGAGCCCCTGAGGGCCTTGCCGTCCACGAAGGCCGACAGTTTCTCTCCGCTTTCAAATGTGATTTGCCGGTCTTTTTCGCCATGACAGCCGAGGCATATGTCGGCATCCCCGGCCTGCGCCGCGCCTGCGGGCAGGATTAGGGCTCCGAGCCCCTGCGCTATTAAGAGCGCAACGAAAAGCAGGACTATCTTTGACATCGCACCCCCTTAAAATTAAAAAACGGGGTCAATGAGGGGCAAGCCCTCATTGACCTTTCTTTTTCTTCTTGCCGGCAAGGTAAGCTTCGCTCGGTTTCCACCCGAATGTGGCGCCCTTCCAAAGCCCCGGCACCAAGCCTCCGAGTACCTTCCTTCCTGCCACCGCGGTAAGCATCGCAATCCCGATGAAGGGCAAAAAGACCGCATAGAGCAGTCCCAGAACAGGTGCGGCCACGAGCATTGCCGCCGGAGGCGCCTTATAGTAGGTGATGCCTGCATCGCCGGGCAGAACCCCTTCCGCCTCGATGTGGACCCTCTCGCCTGTGGAGAAGTTCCAGTAGTTGCCTTTCCCCACCGCCTCGCCGCCTATTTTCTTCAGTCCTAACATCTCCTGCCTCCTTCCGGGCCTTAGGCCCATTGTATTTTTCCCTTTGCCTGATTTTAGGTTAACAGAACCAAAAGGCGGATACAATCGGAAGAATTACCTACTTTCAATAGGAAGAATGCCTTATTCCGGCCTTTAAAACAGCTCATTGACCTTCGGGAAGAAGGCTTTCCGTTATTTTTTGAAGTTCTTCTACCGGCCCCCTGAAGATGACCTCAAGCGTGTAGCCGCCTTCGCCGAGGAGGGCCCTGTTACAGGGCTTTCCGTCTTTGCAGACCGCAAGGCTGAGCTTTACCTCCCTACCCTTTAGGAGTGCGGTGTCTTGTTTTATTATCCTTTCGGGCTCGAGCCTCGAACTCAGGGGCTTAACGCCCCTTGCGGTCTGGCTCAGGGAAAGTATAAGCTCGCCGGTCTCCATGTGAGTGAAATGCATGAGGAGGACATCCCTGGACGCATAGATTTCCGAGGGCGGCCATCTGAGGGATTGCGGGAAATAGGAAGGCAGGTATATATCCCTCCTGCCGAGTTCTTCCCTTACACCCTCAAGCGTGCTATAGCGCCTTACCGTGTCTTTTTTGATGGCTAAGGGGAGCCAGTCGAGGACTCTGAGGACGAGCACGAGTGCGCCGACCGTTACAAGGAATAAAACCGCTGTTTTCAGTCTCATTATGCTCCTTTCATACCACAAAATAGCACAGGGCCGCAATTACCGCAGTCGTGAGGGCATACCTGCCCCAGCCCGGGGCCCGGTCAATCTCCCGGTTTCCCTCAAGCCTCCTTATCCGTTCTTCAAGCCGGAGGTTGTGGCTTCTGCTTTCGACCGCCTCCCTGAGAATGCGGATGCCCCTGCCCTGCGGGACGGGGAAGTAGAAGGACTTTAAGGTCAAGGCGAGGATATCCGGCCTGCCTGTAAGCGACACCGTGATGTCGTCGCATATGTGTTCGTCGTCCTGAACGGCCCTCCTGAATGTAATGAGGCTTACCGGGTTATAAAACAGAAGGAGCCTGAAGACGAAGACAAGGAGTGTGGTCAGGTTCGTCTTTCTTTTGATGTGGGCAAGCTCGTGCGCAAGGGCGCAGTTCAGCTCTTCCCTATCGAAAGTCTCTATCAACCCCTTTGAAAGCACGATTGCCGGGCGCCTCGAGCCTGCGGTATATATAACCGGGTTTTCGTCTTCGCTTATATAAACGGGCGGCTCTTCCATGCCTGCGGCAGAGGAAAGCGGCCCGAGAATGCCTCCGGTCTCCGGGCCTGCGGGCCGTGCGTCATATCCATGCCTTTTGGGCCTTTTAGACAATATGTGCCCGATGCCCGGGATTATCTCCTGCACCAAACTGAGGC
>CAZPPU010000251.1:0-2177 GCA_964588515.1 uncultured Nitrospirota bacterium | reverse complement strand
CCTAATCCGTAGCCAAATGCCCATAGAGATTCTTTATGTGTCATTCTGGCTTGTCTCCATAAAGGTTTCAAGCCATTTCCCAAGGAGGTGCCTTTTATTGATTACGGATTATGGATATGTCAGAATAAAGCTTCCGGCTATAATACATTTATAAGGAGGATATATGTGTGAGACCAATGCGTATGTGAAGGAAAAAGGCGGGGAAACCCTCTACCTCGACAATGTGGACATTGTAAGGCCGGAGGACGGGAAGGTTTTCTTAAGGAGCCTCTTCGGCGAGGAGAGGGTCTTTGAGGGCGTCCTGAGGGAGATCTCCCTGAAGAAAAACAGGATACTCCTTGAGAGGAAGTGAAGGACTGGCGGCTGATAGACAGCGGCCCGGGGGACGCCTCATATAACATGGCCCTCGACGAGGCCCTTTCCCTTTCCGTGCGGGAAGGCGCCCCTGCCACGCTCAGGCTCTACGGATGGCTCAGGCCTTCTTTGAGCATCGGGTGTTTTCAAAAGACCGGGGACATAGACACCGGCTATCTTAATGAAAGCGGAATCCCTCTCGTAAGGAGACCCACCGGTGGCAGGGCCATACTTCACGGCGAGGAGCTTACATACAGCTTTTCTTCGAAATCCGAAGGGCCGTTTTCAGGCGGACTGATTGAGACCTATAGGTCGTTAAGCATGGCCTTCAGCGATGCCCTAAGAAGGCTCGGCATCCCGGTGGCCATGGAGCAAAAGAGAGAGGGCGCTTACGCAGGAAGCCCCTTGTGCTTTCAGTCTTCCTCCTTCGGCGAGCTGTCCTTAAACGGAAGGAAGCTCGTTGGCTCGGCCCAGAGGCGCTGGCCCGAGGGGTTTCTTCAGCAGGGCTCTATTCCCTACCGGGTTGACCGCACGGCCCTGAAGAAGATATTCGGCAGTGATGGCGATGCGGCCGGCCTCATGGACATTGTCCCGGAACTCGCCCCCGGCCGTCTTAAGGAGGCCGTAAAAGAGGCGTTCCAAGTGCGGTTCGATGTCAGGCTCAGGCCGTCTCTTCCTTCGGCCCGGGAGGAGGCCCTTGCACAGGGACTTCTCCGGAAATACGAGGGCCCTGAGTGGCAGATGAGAAGGTAGAATGGATATACGAAAAGACCACCGCCATAAGCGCGAGGTTCAGGTAGCCCTGAAGCGCATATAGGAAGATCTGATAGGGGATGAGCAGCACAGGCCCTATAACCGGTATGAGGTTAAACGGCAGGGCCATGAGGGCGAACACGAAATAAACGGTTATATAGCCTGCGGATGCGACCGCAAAAAGCCCTAAGGCCGAGGGCCTTTCCCTCAGGAACTTCAGTGTCCTGCGGAGGGTCTGAGAGGCCCCGCCGCCCCCGAAGGCCATAAGCCCTGCGCCAAAGAGCACGACCGCCATGGTTGCGGCGGTCAGGAGAATCCCCGCCACTACGGCAAGGAGCGCAAAAAATACGCTCAGGAAAAGCCCGAATGCCGTCTCATGGAATTTAAGCGCAGGAAGAAGACCACCGAGTATCCCAAGCACGATAACCCCGCCAAGAAAAATCAGTCCCACAAGCGAGGTGTACCAAAGCAGGGGGAAAAAGAGCCTTTTCCCTCCCGAGTAAAACTCCTTCATACTAAACCTCCGCCCGGGCAGGCTCAGCGCCCTGCCCAATACCCCTGCGGAGCCGCCGAATACATAAAACCAGAGCGCAATCGCAAACGCAAGGTAGACGAGCACCGCCGCTATAACTACAAGCCCGACTGCGAGGTATTCCTTCAGAAGCTCAAGCGGGCTTTCCGCTTTCACGAGGAAGTCGCTCAGCTTCGTCAGCTCCGAGACATCGAGCCCCAGCGCAATGACGGCCGCAAGAAGCGGGAGACCCACGATGACGAAGAAACCCACGCATCCGATGACCGACATCACGAACTGTATGACAATGAGCGGCCAGTTCCGGTTGACGAGCCTGAAGCCCTCTTTTATGTTCTCTGAGTAGGACACCGCATTATTTTAGCAGGTTTGCCGCCCGCCCTCAAGACCGTTATCAACCCCGAGTCCGGGATAGGGTTTTGCGGCCTCCCTCACAGAGCTGAAATTCAACAAGGGGTCTCGTGCTTTCGGGGCGGGGTAAATCTCCCCATAATCCGTAATCAATAACCGTCATTGCGAGTGTCATTGCGAGCGGAGCGAA
>CAZPPU010000250.1:0-2212 GCA_964588515.1 uncultured Nitrospirota bacterium | reverse complement strand
ATGAGCGAGCTATAGCCTTCCCTCATCAGGTCCGAGATAAGGGGCTCGGGGTGCCTGTAAAGGTTGAGCTCCGGAACCGATGCCACCCTGCCGGTCCTGAAAACCGAATCTAAAAACGGTGCGCTCCCCACCGGCAGTTCTTCGGTATTGTGCAGGTAGTTTTTGCCCTCGTCATCGAGCCGGACGGTGATTATCTTCTCTGCCGGGATTACCCTCTGGGTGTTTCTCGTAACTACCTCAAGGATGTCTTTCTGGCTGAGGGTGGAAAGTATGGTCCTGTCTATCTCGTAAGTGGCCCTTATGGTCTCCATCCGCCGCGCGAGGTCTGCGGACATCTCCATGAACTCCTTGTAAAGCCGGGCATTTTCCACCGCCACCGCCATATTGGAGGTTATGCCCCGGAGAATCTTCATATCCTTGCCCGAGAACTGCCCGTCCTTTTCGACCATTACCACGCCCGAGACGCCCTCGCTCGTTATTACGGGCGATATGAGCACCGCCCTCAGCCCGAGGGTCTCCATAAAAGCCCTGTCTATGAGGTTGCTCGCCTTCGCATCGGGTATGAGGATGTCCTGACCTTTGAAGACCGAAGTTGCGGCAGGCATCTCCTCCCTGCCCAGCCGGAGGGAGCTTATTGCGGGCAGGAGGTATTCCGGCCATCCGTAAAGGCTCACCGCCCTGAACTCCCCGTCCTCGGGGTGCCGCATGAAGGCAACGGCCCTCTCGGCCGCTATAAGCGCGGTGGCCGCCCTCAGCGCCTCATCCAAGATGGTCTTTGTGTCGAGCAGTTTGGATACGGCCGTTATGAACTCAAGGAGGGAGGCCGATATCCCGGCCTCCTCCTCCATTTTCTCCTGTATCTTGACAAGCCCCGTGATATCCGTAAGGACATGGATGAAATTTTCGGGTTCCCCTTCCATGCGGAGAGGGAATGCCTCCGAAAGGAATACCCGTCCGTCGGGCGCCGTAATCTTTTCTTCGATGCACCCGCCGGCATTTCCGGTCACAGCCTTTCTGCATGAGGGCAGGGGCTCGTCCGATTTCGGGAATGCCGCGTAATAGGGCTTTCCGATGACCTCCCCGGCGGTCAGTCCGGATATTTTCAGATATGCGCTGTTTGCCTTCAGCACCCTGTAATCCGCATCGTGTATGAACATCGGCGCCGCAATCGAGTTGAAGGTCTCCTCCCACAGGGAGGCACGGCCTCCTCCGTTATTGTCGTCCCTCACGACCTCGACTGCCTTGCCTCCGCCTATGTCTATAATCTCCGTCCGATAAGCCCGGCCCCTGATTTCGAGGGTCGTAGAGCCGGATTTCTTTCCCGCGGCCTCTTTCAGCGGACAGAGGGCGCAGGGCACTTCGAGGCCGAGGGCCTTGTAGCAGGGCATGCCTTTTACGGCCGATATGTCAAGGCCGAGCCACACTAAAAACGAGGGGTTTGCATCGAGCGCCGTCCTTCCGCCGTCTACGACGAAGGCCGGCTCCCTAAGCGAATTAAACAACGACTTGAACATGCCCATCTTTACGATTCTTATAGCACAAAAAGGAGGGCGTTACAACCCAAAAATATATAAATAAACTGTTTACAACCTTGGGTTTAAGGGGGGATTCCCGCCTCCGCGGGAATGACGGCAAAAAGGTGTCTTTAGGGGCTTTTTCAGGGGTCGCTAATTTGAATTCTCCTTCGGGCTTTTGTTATTGTTAGACTCATGACTGCAAAAGATAAAAAATCCGTGCTCGAGGCCCTGCTTTTCGCCTCCGGCAGTCCGCTTAGCGTCCGCGAGCTGAAACCCCCGACAGGGCTTGAGGAAGCGGAAATCGGCGCCCTGATGGAGGAGCTTGCCGCCGAATACAGCCAGCGGGACGGCGGTCTCCTGATAGGGGAGATAGCCGGGGGCTGGCAGATGTTTACGAACCCGGCATACGGGGAATGGGTCAAAAAATTCAAAGGCGTCGCAAAGGCGCAGAAACTTTCCCTGCCCGCGCTCGAGACCTTGGCCATAGTCGCATACAAACAACCGATAATAAAGGCGGAGGTGGACGAGCTCCGGGGGGTCAATTCCGAAGGCCCGGTAAAAACGCTCCTCGAAAGAAGGCTGATAAAAATCGTCGGAAGGAAAGAGGCCCCGGGAAGGCCCCTCCTTTACGGCACAACGAGGGAGTTCCTTGAGTTCTTCGGCCTCAAGGACCTCACGGGATTGCCCACGCTAAA
>CAZPPU010000249.1:0-2305 GCA_964588515.1 uncultured Nitrospirota bacterium | reverse complement strand
CATCGGAGGTCTCAGGGGGTTACCGTCATGACCTTCCGGGCTATTTCCGGATAGGTGGCGATGAACCTGAGTTCGTCGTCCGTAAGAGCCTTTTGCGTGTGGAGGTTGCCGTACTGGACGAGATCGAGGATGTTCCTTGCCTCGGCATCGGTCTCGAAGTGTATGCCCAACTTATCGTAAACATGCCTGAAGCCCTTGATGCCGCCGTACTCGCCGGTGGTTATCATCCTGCCCGTCTCGAGGAGTTCCGGCTCGCCCCGGCCTACATCTTCGGGGTCGTAGAGCTCGTAGTTGCGTCTGTCCTTGAGCGCGCCGTCTGCGTGGATGCCGGATTCGTGCGCAAAGGCATTGGAGCCCACGCCCGGCTGGTTTATCGGTATGGGAAGGCCGAAGGCATAGGAGGCGTACTTTGCTATCCTCCACGCCTTCTTGAGGTCCACATGTCCGTCGAGGCGCACCTTTTCGCTCAGGCCGTGCGAGAACTTAAGCGCAAGTATGGTGGAGACGAGGTCGCAGTTTCCGCACCTTTCGCCGTAGCCGTTTATCGTCGTGTTGATGTAAGAATCTACGCCCGCCTCTACCGCGCCCTGCGCGCCGGAAACGGAGACGGCCTCGGCCATCCCGAGGTCGTTATGACAGTGCATCTCTATGGGGAAATTCGTAGCGAAGGCGAGGGCCTTTATCCTGTCGTATATGGTAATCGGGTCGTCTGCGCCGAGTGTGTCGCAGTACCTGAACCTGTCCGCCCCGGCCTCCTTGCCCGCATGGACGAACTCAACGAGTTTTCCAAGCTCGGTCCTCGATGCGTCCTCGGCGTTAAGGCCGACGGTCTTTGCGCCTAACTCTTTTGCGGCCCTTACGGCCTTGGCCGCGGAATCGAGGATATCTTGCCATGTCTTTCTGCCGGCGAACTTGCCCTTGAGCATTATCTCCGAGGTGGACATGGAGATATTGAGGTGCTCAAGCCCGGGGCAGTTCCTGTATGCGAGGGCGACATCCTCGGGGATGGCCCTGCACCAGCCCTCGAGATGAAGCCTCTTTATGCCCCCTGCCTTTGCAAGCTCGAGGTTTGCGTTTATGTAGGCCACCTCGTGTTTGAGCGTGGGGAAGCCGACTTCGCTCTGAAACACCCCCATCTCGTCGAGATAGATGTTTATCAGGGTCTTCGAGAGCTTGGGCAGGAGTATGCGCGATGTCTGAACCCCGTCTCTGTTAGTGACATCGATAAGATAAACCCTGTTTTCGGCCATAGAATTCATCCTCCCTCGAAAACTTATTATAACATAAGCTCAACCCCGGCACCCGCTAAGATTGAAACCTGCGGCCTCACGGGTTATAATCATGATATGGCGACGGCCCTTACGATAGCGGGCAGTGACCCCACGGGGGGCGCGGGGCTTCAGGCCGACCTGACGGTCTTTACCGTCTTCGGAGTCCACGGCCTCGGGGTGCCTGCCGCGCTTACCGCCCAGAGCACGGAAGTAGTTGACCGGATATTGCCGGTGGAGGAAGGTTTTCTGGAAAGACAGCTCGATGTCCTCTTGAGCGACATAAGGCCGGACAGCCTCAAGACAGGGATGCTCTATGCGGCCCCTGCCGTGGAAATCGTTGCGCGGAAGATAAAGGGATATGGGCTCAGAAACCTCGTCATAGACCCGGTTACGGTCTCCTCGACAGGGGTAAGCCTCATCGAGGACGGAACGCTCGATGCGATGAGGCAATCGCTCTTCCCCCTTGCGAGGGTCGTTACGCCGAATATCTATGAAGCGTCGCTCTTTACCGGGGTAGGCATCCGCACCGAATCCGATATGGAGGATGCGGCAAGGGCCTTGAAGGACTTAGGCCCGGAGGTCGTGATAATCACCGGAGGCCATCTCGAACCCGAGGCCATAGACCTGTTTTATGACGGGCATGACGTCCACAGGCTCGAGGCGAAGACCATAACCGGAGACTACCACGGCACGGTGTGCGCATTCTCCGCGGCGATTGCGGCCTGCCTTGCCCTCGGACATTCCCCCCTTGAGTCCGCAAAAAAGGCAAAGGAGTTCTTAGGCCGCGCAATACAAAATGCGTTTCATCCGGGCAAAGGGCTCGGGATGCTCGGCCTCTTAAAGTGAAGCCCAAGACCGTCTACCGGTGTCAGTCATGCGGAGCCGTAAGCCCCAAGTGGTCCGGGAAATGCCCGGACTGCGGGCAGTGGAACGGCCTCGTTGAGGAAAGGATTGAAAAGCGGGGCTCATTGAAGGGCAGAAAGGCCATAGAGCCCGTGCCGCTCAGTGAAGTGGCAGGCGCCGCAGGGAAAAGG
>CAZPPU010000248.1:0-2328 GCA_964588515.1 uncultured Nitrospirota bacterium | reverse complement strand
AACATGCCCGGCAGTCCTGCTGCCAGAGATTCTTTGACGTTGGAAAGCACTTTACCCTGTGTTGTGCCGGACGGGTCGAGCCGGTAATACTGAATAGTCTTATAATTATCTGCAAAGGCATAACAGAAAGATGAGGGTTCTTCGTCAAACTTGGAAACATCATAAGGCCAGTACTTCTCCGGCGGGATGCCGAACAAAACCATGCCTTTCATCGTGCTTCTCAGGTATGCGCCCCGGTCTCCGGTCCAGTTGAGGAGGTTCCTGGTGACTTTGTAAAGGAACAGACGTGAAGCATCAAGGTGTTTGCCGAACGCACGCCGTTGAAAATATTCCAGAAGGCCTACTCCGGCATTTGCCGTACAGGACCCGAGATCTCCCTGGTCTTCAACAGGAGAGCACCATTTTCTTAAATCCACGGATGAAGGCATTTTCTTTTTTACAGACCTCAGCGGCGCTGATTTTGCGAGCACTTTTTCAATTTCCGGCATTTTTGCATTGAAATCGCGAAAATCCGGCAGGTCCCTCTCCCATCCCATGCTTTGTAGTCTTTTCCTTTCCATCATTTTCCTCCTTTGTTTGATTTAATATTTGTTTGTAGATACATCTTCAAATTCAAAGAGGAACTTCCGGCACTTTGCTTCCATGACATGAACTGCATTTGTTTTCTGTGGGCATCTGAAACAAATTAACCTGCAGGTCGTGGACAGGCTTATATTTGCCTTCATACCAGTCATTCAACAGTGTCACAGTCCTTATGGCTACATCTGCTGTAATCCTTGCACACCTTTCAAACCTTTGAGGGGAAAGGAATTCAACTCCTTCCTCTTTCATCCACTTGCCGACTGAGATGTGGCAGAGAGGGGAGTTGCTCTTGCTTTTTGCTATCTCGCCGGTTGTCTTGGGGGTCTTTGGCGCATATATCGTCAGTTCCGTGTCGGCATAGAAATGTATCACCTCGTTTGCGACCTGCTCTCCGTCCTTGGCAACGCCCGGTCCGCATATGAGGCCTGTGGCTATGCTGGTTCCAATCATTGTGCCGCACATTGTGCCCCAGCCTACCACCCCGCCGTGGCCCCAGACAAGCGAATCCACAGGGAATGAGGTATAAGGCTCTCCTACCTTTTCCTGAAGGGGAATGAGTATCCCGCTTGCGACTGCGTAACAGCAGAACCCCTTGTACCAGTTGGTATAGGTTATTTCAGCAACCTTGTCTATGTCCAGTTTTTTATACGGCCATGGCCATTTCGGAAGCTCTTTCGCCTCTGCCCTCGGCGGCAGGCCGAGCCCCTTTGATAACACGACGGCTATTGCCGATGCACCGACCGCTAATTTTCCCGCTCCTGTAAGGAGTTCTCTCCTTGAAAGCCGTTTTCCTTCTAATACCTCGGACATAATCATTACCTCCATATGTTAAGTGTTGTTTCCGTTCTTAATCTCATCAACCGCCTTTCTGGTCGGTTGTCTTTCGGCATCACCTTTTTGAGGGAAGCCCCTTTCCGCTTTTAAGGGAGGCGGCTATGCTTTTGGGGGTTTGTCCTCGGCAGTAGGGTAAAAGCCTGGATAGTATAAATCCTTCGGGATTATATGGTAAGTGAATTGCAGGGGCTGAGACAACGACTGAGGCGTCTCTGTCAGGCCGGGCAGGTCGGGCGCCTGCACTGAGAAATGGTCAGAGCATACATCTAGGGCGCATATGTATTTTCCACTGCCTATGCCTGCTGAAATCGGGCTGGCCAAAAAGCCCGTCAAGAGGCATGCCGCCAATATGGCCGAGATAAGTTTCATTAAGCAACTCTACATTAATAAATGGGGCATCGGCTGTCAACTTGAAATTCAAACTTTAGGGGCAGGCCGCGAGATGTCTTAAATTATAAATTGACAAAATGCCGGTTTTCTGTTAAAAGTATGGCGTATAAAGGGCTTTGAAGGGAGGTGGGAGGAAGAGTAAAAGAGGGTTTGGAGACCGAAGCAGAGACCGATAATGGACGATAATGGAAAGGAGGATGTATGAAGTATGTAAGTCTGCTCTTGCTTCTTTTGTTTATTGCAGTTCCGATTTCAGGCTATGGAGCGGAAAAAGCAAAGACTATCGATGAGCTTGCGAAGATGTATGATTCCTCGGACTGCAAGGGCTGTCATGAGGACATTTACAAGCAGTGGGAGAACTCCCATCACGCAAGGCCCCTGATGGGCGTAAAAGGCGGGATGATGCTGACTCCGCTTGCGCAAAAGGGCGCAACCGCATTTTCGCCGGACGACCCTAAAAAGGCAACCCTTAAAACTTACCCGTGCTTCAAATGCCATCTCCCGCAGGCGGTTGCATCTGCG
>CAZPPU010000247.1:0-2331 GCA_964588515.1 uncultured Nitrospirota bacterium | reverse complement strand
TTGACCCCGCTCCGGGGACGCCATACTTATCTCCCCTTGCCTTTCGCCTTCATAGGAATTTTCCGGGGCCCTCGACTTGAAAATTCTTGCCCGCATGATGGCACGGGTTTTATGCCCCATATATAGTGTCTCCCTATGTCTTGCCATACAAAATATGGACTAATATATTTTCCTCTTGACAAAGACCCATCAAAAACATATATTTATGTGGTATAAAGTGGATGAAAGTGGAGGACAAGGGGCAATTTGATGCCGTCTTTCTCCGGAAAGTATTACTACACGGTGGACCCGAAGGGGAGGCTGATAATACCTTCGGCATTCAGGGAACTAATCTCGGCCAATTACGGGCCCCTGCTCTACATAGCCAATGCGCCCTTCGACAGGTGCCTTTGCATATACCCGCAGGAGGAGTGGGGGAGGCTCGAAGAAAAGGTCCGGTCCCTTCCCCGGATGAACGATGCGGTGGAGTACTTCATGAGAAAGGTCATAGCATCTGCCGTGGAGACCGGCATGGACAGGCAGGGCAGGGTGCTCATACCCGCGGCCCACAGGGAGGATGCGGGGATAAACGGGGATGTGGTCATGGTGGGGCTGGTGGAGAAGATAGAACTCTGGGACAGGAAAGAGTGGGATTCGGTGACCGACCCCTCGAGGATAGATGCAAAAGCGTTTAAATCCATGCTCGGAGAGCTTGGGCTTTAGGGGGTGGCACGGCCACTCCGCAAGGGGCAGAGAGCCCGGCTCCCGTATCGGAGGGGCTCGTAGCCCCATTACGCAACAGGCCGTGCCTGTCGCAGGGGCTCGTGGCCCCCATCTGCCGGTTATGGCGGGGCAGGCGATGAGGTTTTTAGAACCTGAGAGAGGAGGCGTGTATGTCGATGCAACGGTCGGCCCGGGTGGACATTCGGAGGAGCTCCTCAAGCGGCTTCCGCCCGAAGGGAGGCTCATCGCCTTCGACAGGGACGAGGATGCGCTCAGGCTTGCCGGGGAAAGGCTCAAGGACGGAAGATGCACGCTGAGGAAAGGCAGGTTCTCTTTGCTTTACAGCCTGCTTGGAGGCTCGATGGTTGACGGCATGCTCTTCGATTTGGGGGTCTCGATGGACCAGCTCAAGCGCTCGGGCAGGGGTTTCAGCTTCTCTACGGACGAGCCGCTCGATATGAGGATGGATGCGTCTCAGGCCCTTACCGCAGGGGAAATCGTGAACTCATGGAGCGAAAAAGAGCTCCGGGGGGTAATCTCCGAGTACGGCGAGGAACGGGCCGCAGGCAGGATTTCCATGGCGATTGTCAGGGCAAGGCCCATAAGGACAAGCCGTGAGCTTGCACGGGTCATAGAGCAGGTAATGCCCCGCCGGGGCAGGATTCACCCGGCCACGAGGACATTTCAGGCATTGAGGATAGCAGTCAACGACGAGCTCGAAGAGCTTAAGGCCGGGCTTTCCTCCGCATCGAGGCTCCTTAAGCCCGGAGGCAGGCTCGTTGTGATTTCCTATCATTCGCTCGAAGACAGGATAGTCAAGAATTTCCTGAGGGACGCAGGGAGGGAGGGCATCTTTAGTCCCCTTACGAAGAAGCCCCTCACCCCGGGGCAAGAAGAAGTCAGGCGGAACCCCTCGGCAAGGAGCGCAAAGCTCAGGGCAGGGCAGAGGCTGTGATATACAGGGGGATTGAGAAAATGTTATCATATTTTATCAAGGCCGTTCTTGTCGTCCTCATAATTTCGGGGGTTTTCGGACTTGTCTATCTCCGCTCGAGCATTACCGCGGTCGAATACCAGATAGGGAAACTCGAGGAGGAGAAGGCAAAGGCGCTCCGGGAAAAGAAGTCCCTGATAGCCGAAAGGGCGTCCGCGCTCTCTATTCAAGAAGTGGAAGTCAGGGGGATAAGGCTTGCGGGACTCGGTTTTCCGGACAGGAAAAATTTCCTATATGTAAAGAGAGAGGGAGGAAGACTTTATTATGCATCGGTCCGGGGGGAACCGATAGATGGGAGGGGGGAAACGATAGATGAGCAAAAGGGCGGTAATCCTTAGCACAGCCGTTGTCTTTTGCTTTTTCGTCGTTATCGCAAGGCTCGCAGGTATTATGCTCCTCGACCACGAGAGGCTTTCAAAGAGGGCGAGGCTTCAGCAGAGCCTCAAAAAGGACATGGAAGTCGCAAGGGGGGTCGTCTACGACAGGAAAGGCAGAGAGCTTGCGGTGAACATAGAGTGCGATTCGCTTTACTACGAGCCGAGGAGGATATCGTCTCCCGCGGATGCAACCCGCACGCTTTAGCTTTATGCGGGCATCGAGTACGCCGATGCGCTGAAGGCCCTCTCTTCGGATAA
>CAZPPU010000246.1:0-2342 GCA_964588515.1 uncultured Nitrospirota bacterium | reverse complement strand
ATCATTTTAATCGGGGGTCGCTTCCTACTTCAACAACTTACAGGGACATCATCAGAAAATCGCGTTCTCTTAACCAATGACAAGGACTTCGGAGAGATTGTATTCAGGCAGAAATTAATTACGACAGGAATCGTTCTTTTCAGAATCAAAGGGCAGGATGTAAAGGGAAAAGAGAAACTGCTCAAAAGACTTTTATCCGCCCACAGTGATAAAATAGTAAGACACTTTGTTGTCGTGGCAATGGATAAATTCAGGTTTATCCCTATATAATTTGGAAGGAGGCGCGGGATGAAAACAAGACTTCTCAATAGGATAGAGACAGACCCAAACATAATGTTCGGCAAGCCTGTAATCAAGGGCACGAGATTGCCTGTGGAGATAATCCTTGAAAAGCGTGCATACGGCGAGACCGCAGACGAGATATTGAAGGAATATCCATTCCTTAAAAAGGATGATATAAAGGCAGCGCTTCTTTACGCCGCAAAAACCCTCTCCCTCGAAGAGGTGTTGCAGACATAGACTTGGGCGTGTTTCGTGAGTCGTCCCCGGATTCATTTCTTGAATATTATTTGGCCATATTTAGGTAAATTGTTTCTGGGCCGAGTACCTTAAAAGTGCCATAGTCGAGAATTTTGTTGATTGACATAGTCTTCCGCCTAAATAGTCGAATTCCCGCCGGAGTTTACCCTCGCGAAGGCGGGGGAACTCGCGTTAAGTATGGTGTCCTCGGAAATGGTGGTGTTCCCGGAATGTCAAGAACGAACAGAAGGGGGAAGAAAAACCCGAAAATTCAAATACTTAGGAAGCCGGGAATGACCGATATAAAAAAATGATATATAATACTGCCATGAATAATACGATGTTTAGGGACAGGGTTTAGGATAAATTCTTGGAAGGAGGCTTAGGTTATGGAGATTAAGAGGATTCTTTACCCGACCGATTTCTCGGAGGGCTCGGCAGTTGCAATCCCCCTGCTTACCGACCTCGTCAGGAAGTACGGGGCAAGGCTCTACATACTGCATGTGGTCTACGACATCGCAAAGACCTCCGGCTGGTATGTCCCCCATATAAGCATGGACGAGCTTTATAAGGACATGGAAGGGGCCGCAAAAAAAGAGGTCGAAAGGTGCTGTGTCGAGGAACTCAGGGGCTACGGCGATGTCGAGCGTCTCGTCATGAGGGGGGTGCCGGACGAGGAAATCAACAAGTTCGCAAAGGAAAAAAAGATAGACCTCATCGTCATAGGCACCCACGGTAGAAAGGGGTTTGACAGGGTCATCTTCGGCTCTACCGCATCGAAGGTCGTCAGGACCGCGCCCTGTCCGGTCCTCACGGTGAGGGTCCCGCAGGCAAAGTGATGAAGGTCTATCTCTCGGAAAACGCATTCGTAGACCTCCTTTTGAGCTCGTCCGAGGTCTACAAGAAGGAGTGCCTGGGCTTCCTTTTGGGCTACAGGCTCAGGGACAGGTTCATCATCGAGCACGCCTTCAGCTTCCAGACGGCAGGCAGGCGGCATAAGGGGGTTATATACCACGAGAAGAACCACAAAAAAATAGAGCCTATCCTCCAAAAGTTGGACAAGGTCCAGCTCATAGGGGACTTCCACTCCCACACGCAGTTCGGGGGGGATAAGGGCCTGCCTATCCCGAGCGAGGAGGACATAGAGAGCATGAAGCCCGAACATGTCTATCTGATAATCGCGGTAAACGATAACGAAAAGACCCTCCCCTGGGGCGAAAACAGGGACGGCACGGTCTCGGGAAGCGCCGGTAACCTCTTCTACAAGGTCTCGGCTTACTTTCTCGACGGAAAACCCGGCGTCAGAAAGGCGCGCATCCATTGCCCCTTCCCCCCGGGCTTTTAAAAGGAGGAACTATGGCAAGTGAGAACCTAAAGAAACTGCTTAACGAGGCCATTGCAAGGGAGATAGCAGTGAGCATCCAGTACATGTGGCAACATGTTATGGTCAAGGGGATAAACGCCGAGAGCGTGGGGCCGGTCTTTAAGACAATCGCCATCGCAGAGATGAAGCATGCGGAGCTCATAGCCGAAAGGCTCGACTACTTGGGCGGCATACCCGCTACAAAGCCCACGAAGATAGAAGTGGACGGCTCTGCCGAAAACATGCTCGCACTGGACATAAAGGCCGAAAAAGAGGCAATCGCCCTTTACAGGTCCATCGTAAAGCTTGCGGACAAGGAGGACGATATCACGACCCGGACCCTGTTTGAGAAAATACTTGCGGATGAGGAAGACCACCATAAGACATTTACAACGCTACTCGGCAAATAGGGGCATGTATAAGCTTGCCGTCTTACTAAGGAGTTCAGAAGTATGAAGAC
>CAZPPU010000245.1:680-2363 GCA_964588515.1 uncultured Nitrospirota bacterium | reverse complement strand
ACAAGCCAGAATGACACATAAAGAATCTCTATGGGCATTTGGCTACGGATTAGGGATAGAGATACATCTTTTTTCTTATTGGTTGCGGGGTGCGGTATAAAACGCTATAATAAAAAAATGCCTGAGGACAAACAAGAAAGGCCCCTCGATGAACTGGAAATCTTAAGGACCGTCTTTAAGTTCCTCGGCGAAGGAGTGCTGGTCATAGACCGGGACATGCGTATTGTAATGGCAAACGAAGAATACTTTGCGCAGGAGCACGAAAACGGAAGCGCCGTAGGAAGGCACTGCTATGAGGTCTCACACAGATTAAGCAAGCCCTGCTATGAGCAGGGCGAGAAATGCCCTGTGAAGGAAACATTCGAAGAAGCCAAACCGTCGAGCGCCCTGCACACCCATCATGCTAAGGACGGCAGTAATATTTATGTGTCCCTGAAGACATTCCCGATAAAGGACAGCCTCGGCAGGGTCATGTTCGTTGTCGAGACTATTAACGATGTGACGGAAAAGACCGATGCAACCCTCAAGTTGAAAAGAAAACTGAAAGAGCTCGAGGACTTCTATGAAATGGCCATCGGAAGAGAGATGAAGATGATAGAGCTCAAGGAAGAGATAGAAAACCTCCGTAAAGAGCTCGAAGGCTCGAAAGGGTAATCCGCTTGAAGAAAAGATTCGCCTACCTTAAAGAGCAGTTTACCGGACTTCCTGCCTATATAGTGCTTTCCGGCTGGATTGTATTCGGCAGCTTCCTCCTCGTGGAGTACGCCCAATACAACCCGCATTCCCTGAACCACCTCATTGAAATAAGCTATCCTGCAACGCCCCTGCACCTTGTGATGCTCCTTTTCCCTTTCATCTCGACGGCCTTGGGCTATCTCGTTAATGAAAGAATCAAGCTCCAGAAGAAGGCATTGTCTTATCAGGAAAAATTGGAGTTTGTGCTTTCCTCATGGAGGGCGACATTCGATTCCATGCCCTATGGCGTTATGCTTTTAGACCGCGCCTTCAATATCCTCAGGGCTAACGACTATATCGCAAGGCTCTGCTCCATGCCTGTTCGGGAGCTTGCCGGCAGAAAATGCCACGGCGCATTCGGCTGTGGCATCGAGGGCAAGCCGGGTGTCTGTCCCCTGAGGAAGTCCATTGCCAGCCTCGATACGGAGACCGCGGAATATTATCATGAAAGGCTCAAGCGTCATTTTTTGCTACAGTCCAGCCCTGTCGTGGGAGACGAGGGCATACTGTCAGTCTATTCGGTAATCGATATCACCGGGCTTAAGGAAAAGGAAAAAAAGCTCATCCAGAGCAAAGACGCCTTCTTCAACATGCTAAAAGACCTCGATATTTCATATAAGGAATTGAAGACACTGTTTGACGGCCTCGTCTTTGCATTCGTCAATGCGCTGGACGCCAAGAGCCGGTGGACGAAGGGACATTCCGAAAGGGTAACCGCCTATGCAATTTCCGTAGCCAAAGAAATGGGGTTGCCCGAGAGCAAATTAGAGACGCTGAAGACCGCCTCCATCCTTCATGACATAGGAAAGATAGGGACTTATGATGCGGTGCTCGATAAGCCCGGAAGGCTCACGGCGGAGGAATTCGAACTCGTAAAAAAACATCCGGGAAAGGGCGCCGAAATCCTAAGGCACATAAAACAGCTTGAAGAGGCAATCCCGGTCATCA
>CAZPPU010000245.1:0-670 GCA_964588515.1 uncultured Nitrospirota bacterium | reverse complement strand
ACTCGCCCCGATAAAAGAGCTTAAAAAGATCGCCCCGGTCATCAGGCACCACCACGAAAGGATGGACGGAAGCGGCTACCCCGACAGGCTTAAAAGCGGGGAGATACCCCTTCTTGCCCGGATTCTATGCGTTGCCGATGCCTACGACTCCATGACCGCAGACAGGCCCTACCGGTCTGCGCCCGGCAAGGAGTTTGCCATGGGAGAGCTTAAAAGATGCGCGGACACGCAGTTCGACCCCGAGGTCGTGGAGGCCTTCTTGAGGCTTCTTCAGCCCTCTTAAACAGATTATACAGCCAAGGGTGCCGTTAGCAAATCCTTTCCTTGGCATTATTCATGACTGTAAACTCCTCCCTGAGTCTCATATGTCCTGAACCCCTACAATATTGACCTCTGCCTGCAACCTAGGATATAGTATTTCAGCTTGGAGGTGGCTTAGCTTGTTTATGAGAAGGGTGCTTAAACTATCGTTTCTTATTCTGATGCTATCTGCCCCCTCTTTTGCCTCCGATAAGAATTACTCTGTCGAATCACTTTTTAACCTACCCGAAGAAAAAATCGACATCGGCATAGCTGCTCTTATCCTCGCAAAAGAGGTTTACCCCGATATCGATATCAAAGCCTATTCTGCAAAGATTGATGCTATGGTGACAGGCGCAAGAATTCTTAC
>CAZPPU010000244.1:0-2371 GCA_964588515.1 uncultured Nitrospirota bacterium | reverse complement strand
GGGCATAGACCGCGAGCTTGAGACGAAGACCACGGAAGTTAAGGAGCACCTTAAGGCAGGCTCGTTCGAACTCGGCGAAAACGGCATCCTGATAGGCAAAGAGCTTGCAGGCAGGCTGAGCGTGAGGGTCGGAGAGAGCATCAGGGTCATCTCTCCGCTTGGCGAGACAGGGCCCTTCGGGATGCTCCCGAAGATGAAGGATTTTAAAGTGGCCGGAATTTTCGAGATAGGGATGTTCGAGTACGACTCGAACCTTGCGGTCGTGGGGCTTAAAGCGGCGCAGGACTTCTTGGGGCTTGAAAATGCGGTTTCCGGCATAGAGCTTAAGCTCGACGACATCTATAAGGCGGCGGCGGTCAGCCGTGCCCTCAGGGAAAAGTTGGGCTCTCCTTATTACGGCAGGGACTGGATGGAGATGAACAGGAACCTATTCGCCGCGCTCAAGCTCGAAAAATTGGCCATGTTCGTGATTCTCACGCTGATAGTCCTCGTTGCCGCATTCAATATCGTCAGCAACCTCATAATGAATGTCATAGAAAAGGAAAGGGAGATAGCAATCCTGAGGGCGATGGGCGCATCGAGGCGGGGCATAATGTCCATATTCATGCTTCAGGGGTTTTTAGTCGGTCTTTCGGGCACCCTCATCGGCCTTGCCGGGGGTTATGCGCTCGGATACATCATCAACACATACGAAATCATAAAGCTCCCTGCGGATGTCTACTACCTGAGCCACCTGCCGGTGAAGATGAAGCCCTTCGACTTCATCGCGGTTTCGGTCTCCGCCGTCCTCATAAGCTTCCTTGCGACCCTATATCCCGCATGGCAGGCCGCAAGGCTCAACCCGGTCGAGCCGCTCAGGTACGAATAGGCCCGGCATATGCGCGCTCTTTGTGCCCCCCATCGAGGGCTTGAGGCATTCCTATAAGGGATTATTCGGGCCTGATATAATCCGGATTTATTTTAAAAAGCAGTTTGAATTCCCTGTGCGCTTCAGCGGTATGCCCGGCTTTAAAATAAGCAAGCCCAAGGTTATAACGTGCATTGCCATCATTCGGCCTTAATTCGAGTGCAATACGATTGTGTTCTATTGCTTTATCGAAAAGCCCTTTATGGTAATAAGCTTCACCTAAATTTATGTGAGCATCGACATGAAAAGGGGCATAGCGTATTGCGGCCAGCTGATATTCGATTGTCTTGTCATACAGTCCTATAGCTGAACAAGTCGCACCGAGGCCGTAATATGCATCGCTATAATCCGGCTTCAAGTTGATTGCTGTCTGAAAGCTCTCTATCGCCCTCGCATGAAAACCTTTAGACCAATAGGCATGGCCGAGATTAAAGTGAACTCTCGCTTTATCAGGCGATTTCTTCACTGCATCCTCCCAAAGGCTTACCTCGCTTCCCCATAAGGCATTTCTTGAATAAGTGGCGGCTGAAAGCCCAACCACCCCAAGGAGGGAAAGCAAAGCCATTCCTGCCTGCAATTTTTTATTCCGGTTTCTTAAAGTAAGGGCTACGCCGACTGCCGCGGCTGAAAATACTCCAACAGACGGCAGATACAGCCTGTATTCGTTTAGCAATATAGGCAGGGGTATTATGCTTGACTCCACAGAAAGGGTTACGAAAAACCAGAAGACTCCGAAGGCGATGAGTCTTAGTGCGGCAGTGCGGCGGAGCGACAGGTGGAGAAGATAGAAAGCAAGACCCAAAAGAGACAAAAGAAAAATAAAAGACAGGAACACCCCCGGAGCGAAAAACGAACCGGATACAGGGTAGTCGTAATCTATATTCTGTTTTACCGGCAAGAATAAAAGCCTTATGTATGTTACTACTACCCTGAACTGCGTGAAGAGATAATCTGTTCTCGATATCTCCCCGGAGCCTCCCATTGCCGGGCCGACTCCGCCGATGATTTCTCCGATGGGTTTATCCACGCTTATGAGGGTAAGGGGGATGATGAGCATCGTAAGGAGAAAGGGGATTAGAGGAAGGAGCCTCCGCTTAAGGGAAATGCGCAGGGGGCCGTGCCCCCTAAAGAACATAAACTCGTAAAGGGCAATCATAACCGGAAGGGTGAAGGCGTTTTCCTTGGTCTTCATCGCAAGGACCGCGGAGAGGAGGGAGAGGAGGTAGAAAATAGATTGTCTTGCTGTTATTCCCGCTTGACGGGAATCCTTCCGAAGAAAGATTCCGGACAAGCCGGAATGACAAGGGGAGGACAAGCCGGAATGACCTAAAGAAGAAAGTCTCCACTTTATGTAAAGCACAAGCGAAAGCAGATAAAAGAATGCCGCAAGAGATGCAAGCCTCTGGAAGATACTAATCGGTGCAGAAAATACTTCACATAGGGGCGATGGATATGCTATTCTTT
>CAZPPU010000243.1:0-2373 GCA_964588515.1 uncultured Nitrospirota bacterium | reverse complement strand
AATCCCCGGGCTTAACGATTCCGACGATGCCCTGAGGGAAATCATAGAATTCATAAAGTCCGTTGACCCCTCCATCCCGTGGCATGTAACCCGGTTTTACCCCACATACAAGATGCTCCACAGGCCGCGCACCCCGGTTGAGACCCTGAGGCGGGCAAGACGGATGGGGCTTGATGCCGGCCTCAAATATGTCTATGAGGGCAATGTGCCCGGCGAAGGCGGGGAAAACACCTACTGCCCCTCTTGCGGGCTTCTTCTCATAGAGAGGTTCGGCTTCAATATAGGAAAGAACCTCCTTAAGGGCGGCGCATGTTTTAAGTGCGGAACCCTTATGGATGGGGTCTGGGGATATCCAGCATAGAGCTTACGGCGTCCATAAGGCCCTTGAGGTCGATCGGCCTGCCCAAGACTATCTCCATGCCCGCCGCCGTGAAGCCCTCCTCTTTGGAGTCTACGATGCTTATGACCGGGATGCCCGGTCTTTCCTGCCTGAACGCCGTGATTAGCGTCTTTCTATCAATGCCGGGCGTGGAGCCTATGATTACGATGTCCGGCGGATTTTTCTTTAAGGCATCGAATGCGCTTTCCGCATTGCCGAAGCAATGCGCCTTGTGCCCGCAGAACCAGAAAAAATCATGCACTATCTTCCTCATCATCTCCGCATCCTCAAGTAGCAAAATATCGCTCATACAACCATTATATACAACCGGCAGGCCCTGTCAATTAAAATATATCCTTTAGGTAGTAAATTTATCGAAACGGCAACCTTTGGATTGTAGACTTATCTAAAGGGGTTTTGTGATTATAAGAAAACAAAACTTTAAGTTTTGTTTTAAATAAGCTAAAATAAAAAGAGAGGGCAAGCGTGAGAAAGCCGGCTAAGCAGTATAGGACCGATGCGGAAAAGACGGGCGACCTGATAAGGCGCCTCAGGAGGGCGGCGGGCATGACCCAGATGCAGATTGCCGAAAAGATGGGCATCACCTACCAGCAGGTGCAGAAGTACGAAAAAGGCGCAAGCGAGCTTACGATAAAGAGGCTCAAGCAAGTGGCCTCTGCCCTTAGTGTGCCGCCCGATACATTCATCCCGGAGGCCCGGGGGATATCCGAACCCGAGTCGTTTTATCTTTCCGATGAAGAGACCGACCTCCTTACCCTTTACAGGAAACTCAACAGAAGGAAACTGAGGGAAGGGGTCATGGGGATGCTCAAGGACCTTGCGGAGCTTTCCGAAAGGCTTCCAAAAGCGGCCAAAAGCTAAAAGTTAAGCTCCATCACGACGGCGTCCTCGACCGGCATCAGATAGTATGACCTCCTCTGTGCGATAACCCTGAAGCCGAGTCCCTCGTAGAGCCTCCTTGCCGGCAGGTTCGAGGCCCTCACCTCGAGGTATACGGCCCTACAGCCCTGCCCTTTAAGCTCATCGAGGACTTTCAGCGTAAGGGCCTTCCCTATGCCCTGCCTCCGCAGGTCCGGGTTGACCGCAACATTCAGGATGTGCCCTTCGTCATGCACCCGCTTTGCATACACATAGCCTGCAAGGGCCGAATCCACGAGGGCGGCATATGAGAGGGTGTTTGGGTTTTTCATCTCGCTATAAAGGGAGCTCTCCGACCACGGGGTGCTGAAGGATGCCCGCTCTATTTCGACCACTTCTTTGAGGTGCCTTTCCCCCAGCTTTTCGATGGAGAATTCCCTCACGGCCTTGCGAGCTTGAGCTCGGCCTCCGACTTCCTTATATAAAACGGGACGAGTCCCGTGGGCTCTTGAAACCGCCCTTGGCGGGCGAGCCTCATTCCGAGATATGCGGCACTCGATGGCAGGGGGACCATGAGATGAGGCGGGGCAAAGAGCGCCCTTTCCCCGAGCGTTTGGATGAGCTCTTCCCTGTAAAGGGCCGAGCCTTCGCCTGCAAAGAGCACTTTCCCGTAGCCGCCGAGCCTGCCTGCAAGCTCGCTTGCCTTTATTGAGCATTCGGGCATGAGCCTTTCAAAGCCCTCCCCTTGGCGCATAAAGACGGCCGCATAGACCTCGTTTTTTCTTGCATCCAAAAGAGGGCATACAGGGTAGGGGCTTTCGGGGAAATTCCATGCAAAGGCCTCAAGCGTGGGCACGGAAACGACCCTTTTGCCCGTGGCATAGGCAAGCCCCTTTACGGTGCCGAGGGCTATTCTCAGGCCCGTAAACGAGCCCGGGCCTATGCCCACTGCAAGGGCATCCATATCCCCAATGCCCAGGCCTGCCTGCCTGAGGCAGGCATCGAGTGTTTGAAGCAGTCTCTCTGAGTGGGCGCTCTTCAGATTGAGTCTTGCCTCGGCGATGAGCCCTGTGTCGTCCATGACGGCCACGCCGCCCATCATGGTCGATGTCTCT
>CAZPPU010000242.1:0-2379 GCA_964588515.1 uncultured Nitrospirota bacterium | reverse complement strand
GGGCCCGTGGCCCCTTGCGGAGTGGCCGTGCCACCGCAGGGGGCCGCGCCCCCTTATAAGCGGGTAATCTTGAGCTTGGAAATCTTCTTGTCCTCCATATCGAGGACGAGGAACCTCAGGTCGTGGAACCTCACCTGCTCCCCTACCCTCGGAAGCCTTCCGAAGAGACCGAACACGAAGCCGCCTATGCTGTGGAATTCCTCGCTTTCGAGCTTCACGCTTATGAGTTCGCTCACCTCGTCGAGGCCCGTCTGGCCGGCCACGATGAGAGTCCGCTCGTCTCTCACCTCTATGTCCTTGACGGCCTCGAGGGCCTCGAACTCGTCCTGAAGCCCGCCCACTATCTCCTCCAATATGTCCTCGAGGGTGATGAGGCCCGCGGTGCCGCCGTACTCGTCGACGACTATCGCTATCTGGAACTTCTTTTTCTGCATCTCGTCCAAGAGTTCCGAAACCATCTTGTTCTCCGGGATGTAGTATGCCTCCCGCATGAGGTCCGTCACCGGTATGCCGTTTATCTCGGCCCCTGACATCCTGATGAGGATGTCCTTTAGGTAGAGGACGCCCCTTATGTTGTCTATGCTGTCCTTGACGACCGGGTATCTCGAGTAGCCCTCCTCGGAGACGAGCCTGAGGGCGTCGCTCACGGAGGCCTTCTCCGGTATGGCGACTATCTCCGTCCGGGGGACCATGGCCTCGGAGACTTTTTTGTCCCCGAACTCGAACACCCGGTGGAGCATCCGCCTTTCTTCCTCTTCTATTACGCCCTCTTCCTTTCCCATCTTGAGCAGGGCCTTTATGGTATCCTCGGTTACGAACGGCGAGGGCGGCCTTTCCTTCACCCCGAGGGTCTTGAGGATGAGGGTCGAGGATGCGTTGAATATCCATATGAGGGGCAGGATCGCCTTGATGAAGACCTCAAGCGGTTTTGCGAGGGCAAGGGCGACCCTCTCGGCATGGGTAACCGCGAAGGTCTTAGGGGTAAGCTCTCCGAAGACCACGGTAAGGAATGTCATAAAGACCGTGGCCGCGGCTATGCCGTAGTCCTCGCCAACGAGAGTGACGGCAAAGGCGGTGCCCACAGATGTCGCCATGATGGTAAAGAGGTTCCCGAAGAGTATGACCGCGCTAAAGAGCCTGTCGTGCCTCTGAAAGAGCCTGTCTGCGGCCATCGCCCTGCGGTCGCCTTTTTCCACAAGGCCCTTTATCCTGAGCTTGTTCACCGCAATGATGGAGGACTCCGCAGAGGAAAGCACGGCCACGGCTATAATGGAAACGAAAATCAGTATGAGGCTCAGACTATGGGATTCCATCAGCGGGTCAGCTTCTCGATGACCGCATCGGCGACTTCCGAGGTGCCTGCCGCTGTCGGGTCGTCGGGCGAGGGCTTCATGTCGTAGGTTACGACCCTCCCCTCTTCGATGACCGCGGCTATGGCCCTTTCAAGCCTCTCTGCGGCCCTTGTTTCATTGAGATGCCTCAACATCATCGCCCCTGAAAGCATCATAGCAAAAGGGTTCATCCTGTTCAAGCCCTTGTATTTCGGGGCGCTCCCGTGAGTGGGCTCAAAGACCGCAATCTCATCGCCGAGGTTCGCCCCGGGGGCGAGACCGAGCCCGCCTATGAGGCCGGCCGCAAGGTCCGAGACTATATCCCCGTAGAGGTTCGGAAGGACGAGGACATCGTACTGCTCGGGCTTCTGAACCAACTGCATGCACATGTTGTCCACTATCCTGTCTTCGAATTCCATGTCCGGGTAACGGGCCGCCACTTCCCTTGCCGTCTCAAGAAAGAGGCCGTCCGAGTGCTTCATTATATTGGCCTTATGAACCGCGGTAACCTTCCTCCTTTTGTTTTCCCTTGCGTATTGGAATGCGAACTCGACAATCCTCTCCGAGCCGAACCTCGATATGGGCTTTATGCTTATGCCGGAGTCCTGCCTTATGGTCTTGCCGGTTGCCTTCTTTATATAATCTATGAGTCCGAGTGCGCCTTCGCAGGCGGCCTGAAACTCTATGCCGGCATAGAGGTCCTCGGTGTTTTCCCTGACGATGACGAGGTCTATATCGGTAAACCTCGTCCTTGCCCCCTTAAAGCTCCTGCAGGGCCGGAGACAAGAGTAAAGGTCCAGCGCCTGCCTCAGTGCGACATTGATGCTTCTAAAGCCCTTTCCCACCGGGGTCGTAACAGGCCCCATCAGGGCGACCTTCGTTTCCCTTATAGACTCGATGACGGACTCCGGAAGCGGCGTCCCGGTCTTTTCGTAGACGGCCTCGCCCGCCTCGCACACGCGCCACTTTATGGGGACGCCCGTGGCCTCAAGCGCGCGCCTCGTTGCCTCGGTTATCTCCGGGCCTACCCCGTCTCCGGGAATCAATG
>CAZPPU010000241.1:0-2425 GCA_964588515.1 uncultured Nitrospirota bacterium | reverse complement strand
CCTCGGCTACCTCTACTTGAATGCGGGCATGCCGGAGAGGGCTAAGTGGGCGTTTGAGGGCGCAATGCGTTTTCCGCACCAGAACATGCGGGCCGTCTTCGGCCTTGCAAAGAGCTACGAGCTAATGGGCCTTCTCGACGCCGCAAAGTCTTATGCCATGCGGGTCGTGAACGAGGCCCGGGTCCCCGGGCTGAGGGCCGCGGCCGCCGAAATCCTGAATCGGTAAGCTATAATAAATCATGCGGATCGTAATCCTCCCCCTCTACGGGTTCGGCGATGTCCTCATGAGCACCCCGGCCTTGAGGAACCTAAAGGAGCAGACAGGCGCGCATATCACATACCTCCACATGTTTAAGACCACAAGGGACATCCTCATCGGAAACCCCCATGTGGATGAAAACATCCACTTCCCCTTCCTCGAAGCATCGAGGCTCGAAGGCATCCGGTTCCTCCTTAAGTTCAGGAAGAAGTTCGACGCCTCCATCAACTTCTACCCGTCAAACAGAAAAGACTATAACATGGCCGCTTTCATAATAGGCGCGCCCTTGAGTCTTGGCCACAGGTATGTCCTCAGGGACATCAGGGAATGGAATTTCCTTAAAAACAAGACGCTTAAGGAAGACGACGGACTCCATAATGTCGAAGAAGACCTCAGGCTTCTTGACTTCTTAGGGGTCGGCCAAAAGACCCCGTATCCGCTTGAGATATACCTTTCGGATGATGAAAGGCATTATGCGGCGGGATGGCTCAAGGAAAGAAACGCATCGGGAAGGCCTATCTTAGGGCTTCATCCGGGAAGCAGTGTCTTTAAGGCGCATACCCAAAAGAGATGGCCCGCAATGGAATTCACCGCGCTCCTCAGAAAATTAGGCTTGCTTTATCCCGACCTCCTGTTTTTCCTCTTCGGCGGAAAGGAAGAAGACACGCTTAAACAGGAATTAAAAGAGGCGTCCGGGCTCGGAGACAGGGTCGTTCCGGTAAGCGTTGATACCGTAAGACGGACTGCGGCAATCATGGAACATTGCAAGGCGTTCGTGACGAACGACTCCGGGCTCATGCACCTTTCGGCCGCGCTTCAACTGCCTACGGTCGCCCTTTTCGGCCCGACCAACCCCCAGTGGCTAAGGCCGTGGCAGTGCAGGCACAAGGTCGTCAGGCACGGGGACTGCCCCCCATGCTTCAGGTATTCCCCCATCCCGCAGAGGTGCCTTGCAAAGACGGATTTCTCCTGTGTAAGGGAGATTCCGCTTGAGGAAGTCCTCGAGGCCGTGGTCTCATTCCTCGGATAGGTGGCTACGAGCCCTCCGGATTTTTTACAAGCAGACCCACGGATTTATTGCCTGATGGTATAAAGCGCCAGCATGTTTGCAAAATATACGATTACTATCGCTATGGAATCCCATGACATAAAGAGCCGTTTCCTCTCCGCACGGTATGTGAGGCCGGCGATTGCTATAGCTGTCATCGAGACGGCCGAAAGCGCCGAAACGATATGGGACGGAGTGACATGACTTAAGATAGGGCCTTTGACGAAAAAGAAATCATCGAGTGCGAGTATGAAAATGTTGAATATGTTACTGCCGAAGAGGTTCCCGATTGCCATGTCTACCGCACCCATTTTTACGGCGGCTATTGAAACTACAATCTCGGGCAGGGAGGTCGAGACGGCTATGAAAATATTGCCCACGAAGGTCTGTCCGAGTCCCGTGGTCTCGGCAATCCCCTTTCCGATTTTCGGAAGGAAAGAGGCCGCAACAACCACCAAAAGGGCACTCGCCGCATAATTATATACGGCCTTCTTTGTAGATATGTCCTTATATCTAAGCTCCGCCGCAATCCCCTTGACAAAGTCGGCTATCCATTTTTTTTCGTAAGAGTAGACCATTCTGATTGTGAGGAAATAAATCACGACATTTATCAGGCTGTAAGGGCCTATCCATCCTATCGGGTATATATACGGCGAAAGAAACAGGCTCGTCGCCACGACCGAAAGGAGAAGCGCCCCAAGACTCGCAGAAAGTATCTGCCCCTGATGGGCCCTCGAAGAAATCGGCGCCGGTCTGTGAAGGGCATCGAGGAAGGCTAAAATCAGGAGGTTGAAAACACAGCTTCCAAGCACATCGCCTACGGCTATGTCCGGGACGCCGGCATATGTAACCGAGCTGATTCCGGTTGCAAGCTCAGGCAGGGAAGTGACGGATGCCATAAGCACAACCCCTATCCATGTCCTTCCAAGCCCGGTTTTTTCGGCGATGATATCGCCGTATTTCGAGAGCTTCGTCCCGGAATATACTATCACGGCGGTGCATGCTATGAATCCAAGCCAAAGGAGCATGAGCATATTATATAACGGACAAAACGACTTTTCTATGGGAAATCAGAGGGCGTTATCCGCACCACTTTCGTGCGTTCTGAAAAAGCCTAA
>CAZPPU010000240.1:316-2437 GCA_964588515.1 uncultured Nitrospirota bacterium | reverse complement strand
GAGCGGGTTATTATCTTAATAAGTCATTTAATAATTTTATCTTGCAAAAATGCATTTCGTCTTGTATCCTAATGCAAGGAGGTGCATTGTGCCTGTAGCAGTGTCGGTAAGGGGGCAGACCGTAATCCCCGCGCAAATAAGGAAAAAATACGGGATTAGGGCGAAGAGCAAGGTCGAGTTCATAGACACCGGAGAGGAGATAGTCATAGTGCCCCTGCCGGATAAGCCGTTTGAGGCCTCTTACGGCCTCCTTAAGGGCATCGGCACAAAGGACTTGTTTGAGTTTAGAAGGAAAGAGAGGAAGGCCGAGGCATTAAGGGAGCGGAAGTGACTTACATACTCGACACATCCGCCATCCTCGCCTACCTGAGCAAAGAAGCGGGCGGCGAAAAGCTCAAGGGGCTTAAAAAGGATTCTGCCATCCCCTTCATGGCGTTGGCCGAACTCTACTATTTGACATGGCAGAAAAAAGGCAAACCCCTTGCCGATATGGTATACGGAGTAGTTAAAGGCTGGCAGATGCCCGTGCTTCAGCCGGACGAAAAGACTATTCTCACTGCCGGGAGGTTCAAGGTCAACTACAAGCTCGGCATAGCGGACAGCTTCATGGCGGCATTCGCCTATAAGGACGACTGCTGTCTGGTTACTAAGGACCAGGATTTTTCGGCGCTTAAAAACGAAATAGCGATGCTCTACCTGTGAAAAACATAGTCCTCACGGGCTTCATGGGCACGGGGAAGACCGGGGTCGGGCGCGAGCTTTCGAGGCTCACGGGCTTTGCCCTCGTGGATGCGGACGATGAAATCGTAAAGTCGGAGGGGATGCCCATCACCGAAATATTCGGGCAAAAGGGGGAGACTTATTTCAGGGATGTCGAAACGAGAATGATAAGGCTTCTTTCAAAAAAGAAAAATGCGATTATATCAACCGGCGGGGGGGCCGTCCTCAGGAAAGAAAACATGGACGCCCTGAGAGAGGGCGGCATAATCGTGTGCCTCGCGGCAAGCCCCGAGACGATTCTCAAAAGGACGGGAAACGACGACACGAGGCCCCTGCTTCGGGTCGAAGACCCTATTAAAAAAATAAGGGAACTCCTCGAATACCGGATGCCGTTTTACAGGCAAGCGGACATAATAGTGGATACCGAGGATAAGACCCCGCTTGAAATAGCAGCGAAGATACTCGAAAAGGCAAAGGCATGGAAACCGTAAGAGTTTCACTCGGCGAAAGAAGCTACGACATAATAATCGCCTGCGGCATGCTCGGCAGGATAGGAAGCACGATGAAGACCTTATCGGCAGGGGGCACTGCCCCCCCGACGAAGACAGCCCTCATAAGCAACCCCACTGTATACGGCCTTTACGGGGCCGTCGTATATAAGTCCCTTAAGGAGGCCGGCCTTGACCCTGTTGAGGTCATCATCCCGGACGGCGAGGAATACAAAAGCCTCCTGTGGGCGGAATATATCTGGGGGGAACTCCTCAAGGCACGGCTCGACAGGCAATCCGTAATCGTCGCACTCGGAGGCGGCGTAATAGGAGATATCGCAGGCTTTGCGGCCTCCGCCTACATGAGGGGCATAAGGTATGTGCAGGCGCCTACAACTTTCCTTGCGCAGGTGGATAGCTCCGTAGGAGGGAAGACCGGCGTAAACCACCCCCTCGGTAAAAACATGCTCGGCGCATTCCACCAGCCCTCGCTCGTCTGGATAGATATAGATACATTAAAAACGCTTCCGGAAAGGGAATTCAAGGCGGGCATGGCCGAGGTCATAAAATACGGCGTCATATGGGACAGCGGGCTTTTTGAATACCTCGAACATAACAGGGATAAAATCCTTAGCCTCGATGGGGGCGCGCTCGCACATATAATCAAACGCTCATGCTCTATCAAGGCCGAGGTTGTCTCAAGGGACGAGCGGGAGGCCGGACTCCGGGCTATACTTAATTTCGGCCACACGATAGGCCATGCCGTAGAGACCGTAACGGGCTATACAAGATACCTCCACGGGGAGGCCGTGGCGATGGGGATGACCCTTGAGGCCCGGCTCGGCACAATAAGCACGGAGGATGCATCCCGGATAAAAGGGCTCATTGACGCCTATGCCCTGCCCTCGGAATT
>CAZPPU010000240.1:0-306 GCA_964588515.1 uncultured Nitrospirota bacterium | reverse complement strand
GAGGAATACAAGAGCCGCCTGTGGGCGGAGTCTATCGGGGGGGGACTCCTCAAGGCACGGCGCGAGAGGGAGTCGGTAAAGAAGGCCCTCGGAGGCGAGCTCAGGGTCGTCCTTCCGGAGGCGATAGGGAAGGTGAAGGTTCAGGCGGTCGAAAGAGAAAGGGTAAAAAGGCTCCTAAAAGGTTAGCTCCGCCTAAAAGGTTAAATGGAAAGGGAAATCCTGGTAATAGGCGATGAGGGCGTTGCGTCCTCTTTAAGGGAATCCTTCGGGGACGAGAGGGTGCTCTTCAGGCAGAAGCTCCACTCC
>CAZPPU010000239.1:0-2483 GCA_964588515.1 uncultured Nitrospirota bacterium | reverse complement strand
GCCGTCCGGACGATTATTATCCGCTCCTTCCTCGGCAGGGCGCCGATGCCGAAACGCTTCCTCATGTCCACAAGCGGGATGACCTCGCCCCTCAGGGTGATGACCCCGGAGACGAAGTCGGGCAGCTCGGGTAGCGCCGATGCCTTCCGGGACTTCAGAATCTCCACGACGCTTTTGATGTCTACCCCGAACTCCTCTTCACCGAGCGCAAATACTATGAACTTCCACATTACCTCACCCTGAATATGTCCATCTCTTTTCTGAGACGGTCTATCTCCTCCTCAAGCGTCGTAAGGGAAAGGGATACGGCCTCCACATCCCTCAGCGTGGAAAGCCCTATGTTCCTTATCTGCTCTATGTAGGATATTATTCCGTCGTTTACCTTCTGCTGGTTCTGTGCGGAGCGCGATATATCGTTTACCCTTTCGCTTGCAAGTTCGAGGTTTTTGGAAATCACATTCGTGCCCGCGGCCTGCTCCGTGGTGCCTCTCTTCGTGGATTCGGCCACCTCCTTGACCTCGCCTACTTTTTCGAGCATGTATTCGGAGGACTTAAACTGCTCGGCCGTGCCCTTCGTCGTATGGAGCACCATCTTCCTTATATCGTCCACGCTCACGGAGACCTGCCTGAGGCCCTTGGCCTGCTCCTCCGTGGCCTTTTCTATGGACCTCGCCATGCGGGCCGACTTCTGCGCGGCCTCCAGTATCGAGCCCATGGACTCCCCGGCCTTGTAGACATGCGCACTGCCGTCATCCACGAGGTGCATCCCGGATTCTATGGCGACGACCGCATCGGCTATCTCGGCCTGTATGGTGGAGACTATGCCGGTTATCTCCTTCGTGGATGCGGCGGTCCTGTCGCTCAAGGCCCGTATCTCGTCTGCGACTACGGAAAATCCCTTGCCGTACTCGCCCGCCTGAGTGGCTAATATTGCGGCGTTGAGGCTGAGGAGGTTCGTCTGCTCCGTAACCTCCTTTATGACCGAGAGCATCTTTTCTATGTCCTTGGACCTCGCCCCGAGCCTCCTTACTATCTCCACGGAGAACCTGACCTTCTCGGAAATCTTCTCCATCCCGTCTATCGCATCCGATACGGTCATGATGCCCTTTTCCGCGGCCACCTCCCTTACGCCCTCGGCAAGGCCGGTGGATTCCTTTGCGCTGTTTTCGACCTCCCTTACCGAGGCGCCTATCTCCTCCACGGAGGCGAGGGCCTCTTCTATGGAGGAAAGCACCCGTTCTGCGTTTTCCGCTATCGCCTTTGCGGTCTGCGACTGCTCCGCGACCACCGAATAGGAGCTTTCCACGGCCTGAAAGAGCCTCCCGGTGCTTGAGGCTATCTCGTCGGCGATGGTCTTCATCTGAAGGAGGCTCGTCACATTCTCCGAGGAAAACTCCGAGAGCTTCCCTGCGCCCTCGGTTATGCTCTTCTGGGACTCGTTGGCCTTCTTCAGGGACTGCGAGATGCTGTCTATGGAGCCGGCCTGCTTTTGCATCCCGGCCGTCACATTGCCGAATGTCAGGCGGAGCTGTCTTATGGCCATGGCCACATTGTCCGCGGTAAGGTGCATCTTGGAGACCGTCGAGGAAAGCCCCTTCGTAAGGAAGCCGAGGCCCTTTGCGATGCTGTCGAGCTCCACGGCCTTTATCTCCGGGATATCGGCCTTGAGGTCGCCGGAGGTGACCTTATTTATGGTCTCGTTGAGCGCGGCCACGGGCCTGCCCACATGCTTCTGGAAAAATACATAGATGAAATATATCATTACTAAAAAGACGAGGGCCTGTCCGAGCGGCGGGCCCGTAAGGAGGCCGAGCATCGTCTCGTTGACCCTCCGGCCGCTGTATTGGACCTCCACGGCGCATATCTCGGCGAGGGCGGACTTCACCGGCGCCTGAAGCTTATTGGACCACGGCATGAAAAACGGGTTCAGGCTTTTGCCGCGGGTTTCGGCGGAAGACGACTGTTCCCTTACGATATTGCCCTTTGAGTCCGTAACCCTGACCGATATGACATCGCTGTCTTTGATCGCCCATTCCAAGGAACGGTCGAGCGCCCCGAAATCGTAATTTTCGATGGCTTCTGCGGAAGAACCCGCAATCAGAGCGGCAATGCCGGAGACCTTGTCCCTCAGGACTTCCATGTTGTGCTTCTTGTGAGTAAGGAGGAACCATGTCCAGAGCGAGCCCTGCCCCACCATGAGCACGATGAGGACGATGAGCAGAAACCCGCTGGCGATGGACTTTTTGAACTTCATAACGCCTCCTTCATATGAGTCCGAGCCGGGACATCATTATCCGTATGCCGTTATAGTCGTCGTCTGCGGCCTCGGCAAAGCCGGTGTAGTGCGGGTCCACGGACTTAAGCGCCCGCTCCCCCTCCGTCGTCCTGTCGCTCAGGGCGAGCAGGGCGGACTTTATGTCGGCCCGGTCGGAATCGCTCATCTTTACGCCCACGGAGATGTTGAACTCCGGTATCTCGTCGGA
>CAZPPU010000238.1:0-2502 GCA_964588515.1 uncultured Nitrospirota bacterium | reverse complement strand
GTATTTTCTGCACCGATTAGTATATAGAGCTGTCGGGTTCGTCGACAAAGCTATAAAATATTATGAAACAGCCATAAGATTAAAGCCGGATCTCGCGGCGGCTCATTATAACCTCGGCAATGCTTACTACAGCAAAGGCCTGACTGACCAGGCGATTGAACATTACCAGATCGCGGTAAAATTAAATCCACTTCGGTATTCTTTATGGATGCTTTACAGATGCGGAAAAATGGCCAAAATCAAATAGAAATTGATTTATTAAAAAGAAGGGCTTTATTTTAGGAAAACTCCCTGCCGGGATAAGTTCTTTCATTTTCTCCGAATTCATGAACCCCCTTTAAACATGCAAGCGTCCAATGATGTAACAGATGCGCCTTATTTATAACGACAATGAACAGCTTTCCTTTGCTTGTAGCCTCTTCGATTAAGGATTTTAATTGCCGCGCCCTCATTTCAAGGCGCTTTTTAGGCGTGTCGCCTATTTTTTTAATTAAACGCGAGCAAAATTTATCAACATTTTCACCTTCTATAGCGCTCATACGCATGATTTTAAAATCCTTCAAGCTCCCTTTTTCCTTCGGCAGTCTTATGCCTGCCATAAAGCCGCCCTCAAGCCCCGCAGAGCCAACATACCTAAAAATATTCTCCTGTTTCATTCCGTCCTCCTTATATAATTTAAGGTTTTAAAGCCTTGAACTGCGCCATTACAGCGTCTATCTTCCTCTTATCCCCCGACCTTTGTTATTTTGATGCCATCCCTTCCTTTCCTTGTCTCCGAACTCATAGATAAAATCTCCCTTGCCCTTATCTTGAGCCGGCATCTTTTCCCTGCATTATCTTAAGCCGCCGCCTTCTTCCCGTCAAGGTATCTTCCCCACCCCTTAAGGTAAGAAATCCGGTGGGGATTTAAGGGTATAATTAAAAGATGGACGGCTCGGTAAAGAGATTAATCACGAAACTGAGGGGAGGCCGCAGGGAGGCCGTAGAGGACGACATTGCGGTCGAAAAGAGGCTCAGGGTGTCGGTCAACGGCAGGGAAGTCCTGAGCCTTTACTGCACCCCCCTTATGATAAGGGAGCTTGTAGCGGGCCTCGTTTCGACTCAGGGGCTTGTCGAGGGGCAATGGTGCGCCGATGATATTTCAATCTTATACGGCGAGGAGATAACCGCGGACTTAACCGCGGATATAACCGAAGGGGCCGCCCCGGAAGCCGCCGGAGCGACCCTCACATCCGGGTGCGCCGGAGGGGTGGTGTTCACCGAAAGACAGAAAGGTTTGCGGGCCGGTGCGTTTTCCATAGAGGCAGGCAGGCTTACGGGGCTTTACAAGGCCTTCCACGGGATGCCCAGGCTTTACAGGCAAACGGGTTGTGTGCACAGCGCCGGGCTTTCCGACGGAAAAGAAATCCTCTGCACCGCCGAGGACATAGGAAGGCATAATGCCGTGGATAAGGCAATAGGATGGGCCCTCATCGAGGGGGTTGCGCTCGGCGACAAGATTATGCTCGCAAGCGGAAGGCTCACCTCCGAGATGCTCTCAAAGTGCGCAAGGTGGGGGATGCCTATGGTCTGTAGCAGGGCCGCGCCCACGGACATGGCCCTTAAGATAGCCGCGGACTACGAAATAACCGTCGTGGGGTTTCTGAGGGGCGAGGGCATGAATATCTATACGCACCCGGAGAGGCTTCTATAGCTCCAGCATCTTTTTCTTTATGACTAATATGTCGAAGACATGGGAGGCGAGCCTGCAAAGCGTATTTAAGTAGGAGAGGCCGGCATCGAGCACCCCGTGGTTTCCGTTGTCCGCATAAAGAAGGCCGATGACCCTCTGCTCTATGTTTATCGGGATGACGAGGCTTTCCGGCGGGGCGCCTCCAAGCAGTCCGATGAGCGCATCCTCCTTCGGTATAGCGCCCCTGAAATGGCTCCTCGTCCTGATAATATCCCCAAACAGGTTCGAGGACGAAGTCTGAAACCCCATCACATCGAGCCCCTCGCCGAACCAGCCTATTGCCGAAAGGCCCTTGACCTTGAATAGGGCGGTACGCTTGGCCGCGCGCCTTGCCTCCCTGATGAGAATCCGCCCGAGTTCCTCCCTGCCGCCGACCCCTGCGAATTCCTTTTTTACCTTTCGGAGTCTCCTTTCGTCGTCCTGAATCGGGCTTTCTTTTTTTACTCCATGGCATTTTTCGAGGGAGTCGACCAGGTCTTCCTCTTTGAGGAAGCCCATCTCCACGAGGTTTGTCCCGATTCTCCTGCCGAAGAGTACCTGCCTTTCGAGCGCAAGCCTCAATTGCTCCTCGGTCACAAGCCCTCTTTCAAGCAGTTCCTTGCCTAACTTCATTTTATCCCGTGCTTTGAAAGCCTGTGCCTGAAACTGATATTTTGAAGAAAGATGATATTTTCCCTGATGAAAAGAAAGAGCGTGTTATTGTCAGGGAAATAAAAGAGATAAGGGAAGTCCCTGCTATTCCCCTGGACCAGATAAACAGTATTGTAGAA
>CAZPPU010000237.1:424-2503 GCA_964588515.1 uncultured Nitrospirota bacterium | reverse complement strand
TCCTCATAAACAAGGCCATGCTCATACTCGAAAACATAGGCGTTCAGCTTGACCCCTCCTTCGACTTCATAGCCGCGGCAGAGCCGTATGCCGGGAAGCTTGTCAGAAAGAGACTGAGCCCATCGAGGCTCTACAAGGACATAAGCAGGCATGCGACCGAGTTCGGGGACTTTTTCCTCCTATTCCCCAAGCAGATGAAGAAGCTCATAAGGAAGCTCCTGAGGGACGACTTCCACATGAAGCTCACGCATGTGGGGCTTGAACACTTCATCAAGGACATGGACCGCTCAAGTAACAGGGTGGCCTTTGCGATGGTTATAAGCGCCTTCATAATAAGCTCCGCTATCATGCACGCAACGGGCGTGGGCCCGACCGTCTACGGTCTGTCCATATTGGGTTTTCTTGCCTTCGGTTTTGCATCCATCCTCGGCGTATGGCTTTTAATCTCCATAATCCGAAGCGGACGCCTCTGATGGGGTGTCAATGACACTTTCCTTGCCCCCTCCCTTACGGTCATGAACCCGCTGACGAGGGATATATTCAGGGAGATAGGGGCAACGGGCCTCGATGAGGCGCTTGCCGTCTGGCTCGGAGCCTTCGGCGCTCTGAGGACGGAAGCCGAGACCGTTTCAGTAGAGAATTCCCTCGGAAGGGTTACCGCGGAGGCGGTCATCGCAAGGGTATCGTCCCCTTCGTTTCATTCCTCGGCCATGGACGGCTATGCGGTAAGGTTCACGGACACATTCGGCGCATCGGAGACCTCGCCCAAGAGGCTCAGGCTTAAAGACGAGGCGGTTTATGTAAACACGGGCGACCCCCTTCCCGTGGGGATGAATGCGGTCGTGATGGTAGAGGATACGAATGTCTCCGGGGAGTTCATAGAAATCATAGGGCCGCTTACGCCGTGGCAGAATGTAAGGCCCGTGGGCGAAGACATCGTGGAGACTGAACTCATAATCCCGGAAAACTCAAGGATAAGGCCTATGGATATGGCCGCAATGCTCGCCGCAGGCCATACCGGAATCAAGGTGCGAAGAAGGCCGAAAGTGGCCCTCATACCCACAGGCTCGGAAATGGTCGAGCCCGGGGCCCCGCCTAAAAAAGGCAATATCATAGAGAGCAACTCAAGGATGCTCGCCGGGCTCGTCACGGAATGGGGGGGCGAGCCGGTAAGGGGAGGCACGGCCTCCCGCGTAATTGGAGGCACGGCCTCCCGCGTAATCGTGCCGGACGATGTCGAAAGCCTGAGGCAGGCGACCCTCGATGCCCTTAAAGAGGCCGACATCGTAGTCATACTCTCGGGGGCCTCCGCAGGGACAAAGGATTTTACACGGAAGGTCGTTCTCGAACTCGGTGAGGTCCTCGTGCACGGCCTCAACATAAAACCGGGGAAACCTTTGCTCCTTGGCTCAATAAAGGGCGGTGAGGGAGGGCACGGCCCTCACCGCCCTGTGATGGGTGTGCCTGGGTATCCTGTTTCCGCCTATCTTACATTTACCCTCTTTGCAAGGCCCCTCATATTCGGCATGCAGGGTCTATGCCCTGAGGAACCGGAGGTCCTTAAGGCAAGGCTCTCAAGACAGGTGGCGTCCACGGTAGGGCAGGAGGAATTCCTGAGGGTCAAGGTTGGCAATGTCGGCGGGAGGTTCATCGCAACCCCGCTTGGAAGGGGCGCGGGGCTTCTCATGTCCCTTGTGCGGGCCGACGGCTTCCTTAAAATCCCGGCGATGTCCGAGGGCAGGGCAAGCGGCGCGGAGGTCGGGGTCGTGCTCCTTCGGTCGAGGCATGAAATAGAAAACACCATCGTCTCTATAGGAAGCCACGACAACACGCTTGACCTCTTAGGGAATGTCCTCAAAAAAAGGCACCCCGAGCTTTCCCTTTCCTCCGCGCATGTCGGCTCGATGGGCGGACTCGTTGCGCTTTCAAGGGGAGAGGCCCACATGGCGCCTACACACCTCCTCGACGAGGAGACCGGCACATACAATGTCCCGTTGATAAAAAGGCTCGTGCCCGGCAAAAAAGTAGCGCTAATTAATCTCGTCTACAGGGTGCAGGGCCTGATGGTAAAAAAAGGCA
>CAZPPU010000237.1:0-414 GCA_964588515.1 uncultured Nitrospirota bacterium | reverse complement strand
TCGTAAGGGAAGATGTAACATTCATAAACAGACAAAAAGGGGCAGGCACGAGACTCCTCATCGACAAGCGCCTCAGGGAATCGGGCATAGACCCCAAAAAGATAAAAGGCTACGGAAGGGAGGAATACACCCACATGGCCGTTGCATCTGCGGTGCTTACCGGCGTGGCCGATACCGGGCTTGGGATACTCGCCTCCGCCAACGCCCTGGGTCTCGATTTCATCCCTGTAGCCGAAGAGCGCTACGACCTTGCAGTGCCTGCGGAGTTCATCGAAACAGCGATGCTCCGGGCGCTCCTCGATGTCATAAGAGGGGACGGGGAATTCAGGGAGGGCGTCCTTAGAATGGGAGGCTACGATATAAAGGACATGGGCAGGGTGATGTATGAGGGTGGCAGTGCCACCTCCTAAGCCG
>CAZPPU010000236.1:0-2548 GCA_964588515.1 uncultured Nitrospirota bacterium | reverse complement strand
ACGCAAAAGAAATGTCCCATTATGTCACTCCCGCTTGTCTGGAGTCCTTCCGTAAGAAAGATTCCGGACAAGCCGGAATGACAAGAGGAAGGACATTATTTATGCGTGAGCCAATGATGGCGGACAAGACATGAGGAAGATAAAGATAGCAATCGCCGGAGTCGGAAACTGCGCAAGCTCCCTCATACAGGGCATAGAGCATTACAGGGATAGGAAAAACCCGGCGAGCGCATCCGGGCTCATGCACCATGAGATAAACGGCTTTAGGCCGCACAACGTAGAGGTCGTGGCCGCATTCGATATAGACAAAAGAAAGGTCGGAAGGCCGCTCGGCGAAGCCCTCTTTGCAAAGCCCAATTGCACAAAGGTATTCAAGCCCCTGAAGAGGGACACGGGCGTAAGGGTCCAAATGGGAGAGCCCCTCGACGGGGTTGCGTCCCACATGGCGGACTACCCGGCGGAGAGGACCTTCATCGTTTCGGAGAAAAAGCCGTGCGACCCGGTCAATGTCCTTAAAAAATCCGGTGCGGAAATCCTTTTGAACTATCTCCCAGTCGGCAGTGAGAAGGCGACCGCATACTATGCCGAGGCGTGCCTTCGGGCAGGCGTGGCCCTCATAAACTGCGTGCCCGTCTTCATAGCGTCAAACAGGGAATGGCAGAAGAGGTTTCAAACGGCCGGCCTGCCCGTCATAGGGGACGACATAAAAAGCCAGATAGGCGCTACAATCATCCATAGGGCGCTGACAAAGCTGTTTTGCGATAGGGGAGTCAAGCTCGACTCCACATACCAGCTTAATGTCGGCGGGAACACCGATTTCCTCAATATGCTTAACAGAAGCAGGCTCAAGTCCAAGAAGGTCTCAAAGACCATGGCCGTGCAGTCACAGCTCAGCGAGCCCCTCGAGGACGGAAACATCCACATCGGGCCCTCGGACTATATCCCGTGGCTCATGGACAACAAGGTCTGTTTCCTCAGGATGGAAGGCCGGGGGTTCGGGAACATCCCGATGAACCTCGAACTCAGGCTCTCGGTCGAAGACTCTCCAAACAGCGCAGGCGTTGTCATAGACGCCATAAGGTGCTGTAAGGTTGCGCAGGAAAGGGGCATAGGCGGAGCGCTCATTTCGCCTTCGGCCTATTTCATGAAGCACCCTCCCGAACAGTTCTCGGACGAGGAGGCCAGAGGCATGGTCGAGGAGTTCATCGCGGGAAAACGCAAGACTTGATAAGTGCAAGGCTCGGACATATCTTAGACAGGCCGCTTGAACCGTTAGTTAAAAAACTCAGCATCCCGCCGAATGTCATAACCGTAGGCGGGTTCTTGGCGACCGCAGGGGCGGGTGCGGCCATGGCCGTAAACCCGAAGGCCGGCGGACTGCTTTTAATCATAGGCGGGCTTTTAGACATGCTTGACGGAGCCGTGGCCCGCATAAACGGAAGGGTGACGGACTTCGGGGCGTTTTTGGATTCCCTCCTTGACCGGTATGCGGATGCGTTTGTATTTTTAGGGATTGCGTGGTATCTGAGGGAGGATATAACCGGTGTGGCCCTCTCTATCGGCTCGCTCGTGGGCGCACTCATTATAAGCTATGCGAGGGCAAGGGCCGAGGGCCTTGGAAGGCAATGTAAGACAGGTCTCATGGAAAGGCCCGAAAGGATAATCCTCCTTATATTTGCGACCCTCACCGGCTTGATAGCGCCCGTGCTATGGGCGATGTTTTTCCTCACGCACATCACCGTGCTTCAGAGGCTTTACCATGTCCGCAGGCTGATGACAGGATGAGGGCCGTCCCCTTTGCGGTCATAGTCCTCCTAACATTCGCCGTATATTCAAACACCCTGTTAAACGGATTCAACATAGACGACCCGCTCCTTGTAATAAACAACCCCGCGGTGCACGGCCTAAGCATAGGGAACATCAAGGCCGTCTTTACCTCTGCGCCGAACTCCGTCGAATACCTTCCGGTAAGGGACCTCACCTATATGGTGGATTACGAATTGTGGGGGCTCAGGCCCTCCGGCTATCACCTATCGAATGTCCTCTATTATGCCGGGGCCTGCGTCGCCCTTTACGCCCTTTTAAGGAGGCTCTTTGGAAGATGGCTCGGAAGGGAAGAGGCAGGCGTGCTGTCCCTCTTTTCGACCGCCATATTCGTTGTGCACCCAGTGCATGTGGAGTCCGTGGCCGGCATCGCGCAAAGGAAGGACATCGTCTCCGGGCTTTTCTTTTTCCTGAGCGTCTGGAGCTACCTCCTCTGGAGAGACGGCGGCAGGCGCGCCTGCTATGTCTTTTCGGTCTTGTTTGCATTCCTTGCGCTCATGTCCAAGACCACGGCAGTGGTTATCCCGCTTGTTATTTCGGGCATCGAATTCCTTTACACCGGAGATGGGAAGGTCCATCGGAAGGTTTTAAGGGTTCTGCCGTTTCTTGCGGCCATATCGCTGATATCCGGGCTGAACTTCATGGTCGCAGGGCAGGCAGGGACATTCAGCCCGTATTACGGCAGTGTCATGGAAAGAGTCCCCACGGCTTTTAGGGCGGTCTT
>CAZPPU010000235.1:1403-2549 GCA_964588515.1 uncultured Nitrospirota bacterium | reverse complement strand
GCCGCTTGCAAAGGAAAGGCCTATCTTGGGCCTTACCTGTATCTGGTTTACGCCCCTGAGGAGATATTCCACAGGCTCTTCTATGGTTATTATCTTTTTGTCCTGGGAGTTTATCCTGTCGAGCGAGGCGTAAAGCGTAGTGGTCTTCCCGGAGCCGGTGGGCCCGGTAATAAGCACCATGCCGTAAGGGCGTTTAATGAGCCCCTCGTATCTTTCAAAGAGCGAGCTGTCGAAGCCCAGCCCCTCAAGCGTGATGAACGAGGCCTCCCGGTCGAGGAGCCTCATCACGATGCTCTCCCCGTAGACCGTGGGTATGGTAGAGACCCTTATGTCTATTTCCTTTCCGGCGAACCTCCCCCTGATCCTTCCGTCCTGGGGGAGCCTCCTTTCTGCGATGTTCATCTGAGAAAGGAGCTTGAGCCTCGAAGAGAGCGCGGCCTGCATCCTCACGGGAAGGGTCTCTTTGTCGTAGAGGATACCGTCTATCCTGTACCTGACCCGCACGGCAACTTCCTCCGGTTCCACATGTATATCGCTTGCGCCGTCCCTAACGGCGTTGTCTATGAGCAGGTTGACGAGGCTTATTATCCCCTTGTCTTCGGCAAGGTCCCTGAGATGGCTTATCTCCCCGACCGCCTCTGTGCCTTGGGCATCTTCCTCGGCCACGCCCGCTATGACCCTCTGCATGACGGCGTCCCTCGATGAGTGAAGAAGCTCAAGATGGCTTGCGATTGCCGAGGGACGGGCAAGAAAGAGCTTTATCTCACAGCCGAAGGAGGCCCTCAGGGTGTCTATGGCATCGAGCCTCGTAGGGTCGGCTATCGCAAGGCTGAGGGTGTTGTCCGATATGCCGAGGGGGAGGATGAGGTTTTCCGTTAAAAAGCCGATGGAGACCTTCTCGATGGGAAATGCCTCCGGGAATTCCTTCTCCGGAACGAGCGGGATGCCGTGCTGTGCGGATAGGGCCTCTAAGAGCTGTTCCTCCGTGAGCGCCCTCTCGCTTAGGATCTCCCCGAGCCTGCGCCTGCCGCCTTCGGCCCGCTGGACCTCAAGCGCCTTCTCTATATCGGCCTCTCCGACATAGCCCAACTCGATCAGGATCCGGCCTATCTTCCTCATGGCTTATTATAGCATCGAGTTTTTACA
>CAZPPU010000235.1:0-1393 GCA_964588515.1 uncultured Nitrospirota bacterium | reverse complement strand
AAACCGCGTCAAGTCTCTCTTTATCTACGCTCTCTTCATAACATAGATATTTTTCTATCGGTTCAAAAATTGGGAAACCGTTATAATATAGCTGCATTGTGTAGCCCGTGGTCACTTGTGTCTTTAAGCCCAACCATTTCTCTTCCTTTCTTTTGATGGGATCGAATTTAACGGCAAAGGCCTGATGGCTTTCTTTAAATCCATCCTTCTTGCCAGACCAGTATGCTGGGTCTTCTTTGAGCTTTGCTTTTTTCCCTAAGAAGTAGCCCCATACACAAAAAAGTATAGCTGTAAATAATGATGCAACAATTAATTGCCCTAGTCGAGAATTGTGTTGACAGTTGGCCTTCCGGTCGCCTTTCCCTTTTGACCGCTAAACTGCCTCCTCGATCACCTCCTCATCGTAGACAAATTGCCGGTAAAGGTCAACCCCGGCGAGGAAGGTTTCCATCGGGGTCCGCCCCTGACATTACTTGCCCTGGTTCGTCCTCTCCGTGTTGTACCACGCCATGAACTCGTCGAGGTCCCGAGGAAGGCTGGATGAGGGCTCTCCACCTCCCCGTGGGCCTCGCGCTCCCCCTTGGCTTCTTCAAGGGCCTGAACCTGCGACTCGGTGAGTAACCCCATATTCTCGGTAGCCCACTTCTCAAGACGCTTAAGCCGTAACCCCTTCGTTTCAATCGGCTATAGCGTCCTTGATGTCGTAGAAGTGCTGGCGGCTAATGCCGAGTTTGCGGCAGGCCGCCGAGATGTTACCAAGCGTCGCACCCAGTTCCAGAATGTTGAGCTTGCGTGCGTCGTCCCTTATGCTGTATGCCATCGCTAAGGATGGGGGGACTATCGGTCCGGTTCGGCGAGGGCCTTTTTCATGACATCCACAGGGGGCTTGACGCCTGTCCATAGCTCGAAGGCAAAGACGCCCTGCCAAAGGAGCATCCCCATGCCGGTGAATGTCCTACAGCCTCTTTTTTTAGCCTCCCTGAGAAGAGGGGTTTCTTTGTATATGAGGTCGCCTATAACTTGATTTGGCTTGAGCGCAGAGACATCGAGGGGCAGGGGGTCTGTGTCTTTAAGCCCGAGGGGCGTTGCGTTTATGACGATATCCATGCCCAGCGCGATTTTCTCCGAATAGGGCACATAAACATCCCTGCCTAATCCGACAAGGTATTCCGTCAGGGCCTTTTCCTTTGCCTTATCGACATCGAAAATGAAAAGCCTTGATGCCTTCTCGCTAAGATAATAACTTACTGCCCTCGATGCGCCTCCTGCTCCGATTAAAAGGATGTCTTTCCCCGCCGCATCTATCCCTGCCTCTTTGAGGCCCTGCATAAAGCCCCTCCCGTCCGTGTTATAGCCAATGAGCCTGCCGTCTTTGTTTACCACGGTATTTACC
>CAZPPU010000234.1:0-2609 GCA_964588515.1 uncultured Nitrospirota bacterium | reverse complement strand
CTGAAGGCAAAAGATTGAGAGTTTCCTTCAATCCGCCCTCCTTGCAAGCCCCAGCGCCACGGAAAACCGCGGGCCCAAACCCCGCATCGTCTCATCCGCCATTTCAGACCCTTCGAAGGGGTTAGGCGCGCTGACCGGTATACCGAGCGTCCGGGAGAAATAACTCTTGACCGCGGGGTTGATCGAAACGCCGCCCGTGAGGACGGCCTCGGCAAAGGTCTTTTCCTTGAAATTGGCCGTGTAGTAATCCATACTGCGGGCGACTTCCCTTAAGAACTCATCGAGGGGTGCTTTAAGCTCCTCTTCTCCGCCTTCCCTCAGAGACTTTTCCGCATCCGCGGGCGAGGCCCCCCCGCTTGAAAAATGTTGCTTTATGAAATTTCCGCCCATATCCACCGTCCTTGAAAGCCTGAGGATGCCGCCCTTTGCTATGTTTATTTCGGTGGAAACCGCGCCTATGTCGAGGATTATCGTATTGCCCGGGCTTTTGGGTTTAAGCGACCTTAGAAGACAAAGCGGGCTTATGTCGAGGGCTACGACATCGAGTCCGGCTTCCTTGAAAGGGAATATATGCCTGAGGACGGCCTTCCTCTCGGCGGAGGCGAATGTCACGGCAAGGCCCTCCTCCGTCTGGACGGCCACATAGTCGTAAATCGTGTCTTCCGGCGGATAAGGCGATTGCCTTTTCACTTCCCATGTGACGGCCTCATTCAGTTCTCCGCGGGGCATAGGCGGGAAGTTAACCGTCCTTATGAAGGCATGCCCTCCGGGAAGTTGGACAGCCGCCTGTTTGCCTGATGCGCCTATGCCTTTCAGAAAATCGCGGAGTATGCTTATCGTTCTGGTCTCGACTTCCCTTATCTCCTCCGGGATATCTATAAGGGCGGCAACCGCGACCTTTCCGCCCTTCAGCTTCACTACCTTCAAAGAGCCGCCTCCGAGGTCCACCCCGTAGGGAGCAGGCCTGAAAAGCCCCACTCAGTACCTCTTGGAAAAGTAATAGGCCATGAAGAACATGAATGCCGCAACGATGAGGAGCGAGACGCCGAAGCCTATCCTGTTTGAGAAGGTCACCGAATCGAACTTCGCTATGGCCTTTGCGGAAATATCGTTCAGTTTTCTAAGAGCAGACGGCGCAAAAAGGAGCAAACACCCGACAAGGAACGCCAACGCCCCTATAAACAGGGAAAAACTTACTCCTGTGCCCATAAACCCACCTCCTCTTAAAGCTTTACTTTAGAAGTATATGGCTTACCTGCAAAATTGTCAAGATTTTTTTGCTCTCGGTTAAGAGGCGGATTTTAACCGCAAAAAATCCGCTTGCGCGGAATGACGCATTACTTAGCGGGAATGGGCACTGCCCATTTAAAAGTTGTTGTTTCCACCTTATCGCGCAGACTGAGCATTCTTGCGGCCTCTATGGCCGCTTTACGACTTTTTAAGGGCGCCGAGAGCACTCTATAGAGTTGCCTGCCTCCTGAGGAATCATAGTAAATGTATGCCGCCAGTCCCTTGAGATGTAAGCTCTGCATGAGTTTCCCGGCGTTTTCCTTTATCGAGAAGGCGCCGAACTGAACATGGTAGGAAGGACTCTTATATCCATCGGGTTTTTTGAGAGGCAGGGAGGGCATATGCACTGCCGGTGTCATTGTGGCGAGTTTTCTATGAGGGCTATTCCCCACGGGCAATGAATTAACGATAAGAGAAAGGGCCGCTATGCAAACGGCAAAGAAAGCCGCTGACTTGACGGATATGCCCTTAAGAAACGGCAGGCTTTTCTCTTTATGGGCGTCCGCCTGAAGGGATTGCGGTTTTTCGACAACCTGCATCTGTCCGCCTGCGGGCAGGGCCTTGAGCACAGGTCCTTGGAGTTGTTTCGGTTTCAATGTCTCTTCCGTTATCAAGGTCATCTCGACTACAGCCTCGTTCATGAGCTTGATTTCGCTATTTATTTCGGCGGTCCGCTTTTCTATTCCCGAAAGAAGCTCCTTTAAGCGGCTCAAACGCCCGATAATCTCATCTCCGCTTATGCCTGTATTTTTCCATAAATCGGCAGTCTTATCTCCACCGGCCTTTTTCGTTTTAAAGGGCAAAAACCTTCCGAACACATTGTTTATCCAGACGATGGATTTCACCGGGTTTTAATCATGGATATAACGACGAGTTCTATCGCGGCCATAATGAACAGCACGATTGCCAGTGCTTTTTTAAACCGGCCGCCCCTTTTAGTCTCGATGGCCAGTTTTTCCTCAAGTATTTCCCGTTGGGTTTTAAGGGAGGCTATTTCCCCCTGCGCACAAGATATTGCATCGTCTTTTTTGAAGATAATATTACTAAAAGAGGCGACTTTGTTCCTTGCCTCGGTCCGGCATTCTTCTCTTTCGCTCTGGGCCTCCTCAAGACGCCTTTTGTATTCATTGACCATATCTACGAGTTCGGACTTTTCGGCGCCGAGCCTTTCTATCTTCCAGATGAACCTGACCTTTATCAGCTCTTCGACTTGCTCTCTCCAAAAGTCCTCTTTTTTGTCAAGCAAGGAATTTAAATAGGCGAAACCACACCTGTCCAAGATAGGGTAATGAAATAGAGAAGCCTCCTGGGGGTATTAT
>CAZPPU010000233.1:0-2618 GCA_964588515.1 uncultured Nitrospirota bacterium | reverse complement strand
GCTTATATTGTAAAATTATATCATAAAGAAACAGACAGAGGGTAAAATTCAATCGTTCACCCACTCCCCGCCATCACCCCCTCTTTATCGCATCCGCCACCTTTACGGCCTTTGAAACCTCCCGGACATCGTGGACCCTCACGATATTTGCGCCGTTTAGGACTGCTATGGAGACTGCAGAAAGGGTGCCTTCGAGCCTTTCGGAAGGCGGCGCGCCCCCGAGAATTTTCCCGAGAAATGCCTTTCTTGAAACCCCCACGAGTATGGGCTTTTCAAGGTGAGTGAAGTCCCCGAGGCGATTGAGTATTTCGAGGTTATGCTCGAATGTCTTTCCGAAGCCTATCCCCGGGTCTACGACAATCATATCCTCTTTTACGCCCGCACCCACTGCGAGCCTGATGCCCTCCCTCAGGTAATCCATGATTTCCGGGATGAGGGCCTCATAGACCGGGTTTGCCTGCATATCCTTAGGCGTGCCTTTTATGTGCATGACGACGACCGGAATGCCGGCCTTGGCCGCAACACGGGCCGTTTCGGGGTCGAACCTGAGGCCGCTTATATCGTTTATCATGTCTGCGCCGGCCTCTACGGCCCTCTTTGCAACCTCCGCCCTATATGTGTCTATGGAGATGGGGATGCCGGGCCTGCCTTTGAGGGCCTCTATTACGGGGATTGTCCTTTTCAGCTCTTCTTCTACCGGGACGGGCTCACTGCCCGGCCTTGTGGACTGCCCGCCTATGTCTATGATGTCTGCACCCTCTTCCGCCATCCGGAACGCCCTCTCTATGGCGCGTGCCTTGTCGAAATAAATCCCTCCGTCGGAAAAAGAATCCGGTGTGACATTGAGTATGCCCATGATATAGGTCTTCGAGGCGAAGTCGAGCCGGTAATTGCGCCATTTAAGCTCCATCGGATGATTTTAGCACAGAGGTGGGCGTAAAGCCTGCCTGCCGGCCAAGTAATAAGTAATAAGTCGGCCCGTGGACTATGCCGGGGCGGGCGCGGCCTTTCCGGCCTCCACGATGACGGCCTCTATATCGTGGCTGTCCATGGTTTCTTTTTCGAGGAGCGCATTTGCGAGGTTTTCGAGGAGGCCCGTGTTTTCGATGAGGAGGGTCTTTGACCTTTCGTACGCATCCATGACGATGCGCTTTACCTCGTCGTCTATCTCCTCGGCGGTCTTTTCGCTATAGTCCTTGTGCCGGGCTATCTCCTTGCCTAAGAATATCTGCTCTTCCCGTTTGCCGAATGTAAGCGGGCCCAATTTGTCGCTCATCCCCCATTCGGTGACCATTTTCCTTGCAAGCTCGGTCGCCCGCTCGAGGTCGTTTCCCGCGCCCGTGGTCATGTGCTTGAGGACTATTTCCTCGGCGGCCCTGCCCCCTAAGAGCACCATGAGGGCCTTCTGGAGGTAGTCCTTCGAATATGTATACCTGTCGTCTATCGGGAGCTGTTGCGTGACGCCGAGGGCCCTTCCGCGGGGGATGATGCTCACCTTGTGGATGGGGTCCGTGCCCGGCGTGAGTTTGGCAACGAGGGCATGGCCCGCCTCGTGGGTGGCGGTATTCCTTTTTTCGGTCTCGCTTATAATCATGCTCTTTCTTTCGACGCCCATGAGGACTTTGTCCTTTGCCTCCTCGAAGTCGGACATCTCGACCTTGGACTTGGACTTCCTTGCGGCATAGAGCGCGGCCTCGTTTACGAGGTTTGCGAGGTCTGCGCCCGAAAACCCGGGCGTGCCCCTTGCTATCGTATCGAGGGTTACACTCTCATCGAGCGGGATGTTCTTTGTATGGACTTTCAGTATTTCGAGCCTCCCCTTGGCGTCCGGGAGGGGGACGACTATCTGCCTGTCGAACCTTCCGGGCCGGAGGAGCGCGGGGTCAAGGACATCGGGCCTGTTCGTGGCCGCAAGGATGATGACGCCCTCTTTGCCCTCGAAGCCGTCCATCTCGACGAGTAGCTGATTGAGGGTCTGCTCCCGCTCGTCATGGCTTCCGCCGAGGCCCGCCCCGCGGTGCCTTCCCACGGCGTCTATCTCGTCTATGAAGACTATGCAGGGTGCGTTCTTCTTTGCCTGCTCGAAGAGGTCCCTCACCCGAGACGCTCCAACGCCGACGAACATCTCGACGAAGTCCGAGCCTGAGATGCTGAAAAACGGCACGCCCGCCTCCCCTGCGATGGCCTTTGCAAGGAGGGTCTTTCCGGTGCCCGGTGCGCCCACCAAGAGACAGCCCTTCGGGATCTTGCCGCCTAATTTGAGGAACTTCCGGGGGTCCTTAAGGAAATCTATTATCTCCTGCACCTCGACCTTCGCCTCCTCTATGCCCGCAACATCGGCGAATGTCGTTTTCACCTGCTTTTCGGAGACGAGCCTTACCTTTGCCTTTCCGAAGGAAAGCGCCTTGTTCCCGCCCGTCTGCATCTGCCTCATGAAGAATACCCAGATGAGCGCAATGAATATGATGGGCCCCCAGCTCAAGAGGAAATTCACATACCACGGCGTGGGCTCGGGCGGCTTTGCCGTAATCTCGACGCCCTTGCCCCGTAGCTCCTTTACGAGCTCCGGGTATTGGGCCGTGTATGTCTTGAATTTCTTTCCGTCCTTGAGCCTGCCG
>CAZPPU010000232.1:0-2649 GCA_964588515.1 uncultured Nitrospirota bacterium | reverse complement strand
CAAAGTAAGGGGGCTACAAAGCCACGGAAGGCCGATAGAGCGGGCGTATGCGGGCCAGCGTGTGGCGATGAACCTTCAGGGCGTGGAAAAAGAAGACCTCCGGAGGGGAGATACGGTCGTCACGCAGGGCAGGTTTACGCCCACCACGGCGCTCGATGCCCGGCTTGAAGTCCTCGGCACCGCACCCCCGGTCGAAAGCAGGGAGGTCTTCCACTTCCATACAGGCACATCGGAGACCATCGCAAGGTGTGTGCTCTACGGCATCGAGGAACTTAAGCCCGGGGAGGGCGCTTACTGCCAGTTCAGGCTCAAAGAGCCTGTGGTCGTGCAGTCCGGGGACAGGTATATCATAAGGAGGTTTTCCCCGCTTGAGACCATCGGCGGGGGCGAGGTGCTCGACCCCTCGCCCTCAAGAAGGAAAAAGTCCGAAGGCTTGGAAGACCTCATGGTCTTTGAAAAGGGCGCGCAGGCGGAAAAAATAGCTATGAAGGTCAAAAAGTCGGCCCTCGGAGGCATGAAAAGGCCGGATATCGAAGGCTGGCTCAAAACGGATATACCCCGACTCGATGAGGCCGTCTTGCGACTCAAATCCGAAGGCGCTCTCATAGAGGTCGAGGGGCTTTTAATCCACAGGGACGCCTTTGAGGCATTCAAGCAGGTGGTCAAAAAAAGGCTCGACGACTTCCACAGGAAAAACCCCTTAAAAGAAGGGATGTCCAAAGAAGAACTAAGGACCGCGCTAAGAATGGAGCCGAAGGTCTTCGGCGGCCTCCTTCCGCTTTCAGGCGATGTCATGATAGAGAAAGACTCCGTGAGGCTCAAGACATTTGCCCCGGCAGTCTCCGAAAAAGAGGAGACCCTGCTCCTCGATGCCCTTGAAAAGGGGAGATTCCAGCCCCCTTTCCTGCCCGAGCTTTCCTCGATGCTCAAACGCGATGAAAACAAAACTGCCGACATCCTCAAGCGCATGCAGAAGGAGGGCAGGGTCGTAAGGGTGAGCGATGCGCTTTATCTCGCCGCATCCGTCTATGGCGAGATGATAGGCATGATTAAGGACTTCTTCGGGAAGAAGCCCGAGATGCCCGAGATGACGGTCGCGGAATTCAGGGACCTCATCGGCACCTCGAGGAAATATGCGGTGCCCCTGCTTGAGCACCTCGATTCGAGCGGCGTTACGATGAGGGTGGGGGATGTAAGGAAACTGCTTCTTAAGTGAGATGTTTTGGTGTATAATCCGGGCATGAGGTCGGTTGCCTTTATCGTTTTGGCGGTTTTTACGCTCGCCCTTGCATGTCCGGCCGAGGCAGGGGATGTGGAGGTGAGGGTCTATCTTGCATTCGGCGTCGTGATAGGGGGGCTTTCGGTCTTCATCTCTTTGGGCGCCTCGGAGCGCGCAAAGGACGATGTGCGGCCCTTGCCCGAGGTCTATGCCTTCAGGTGGGAATCGCCGCGCTTGCAGGATGAGTCCTCTCAGCCGGTGGCGGAGGTCCTCCGCTGGTGAGCCTTCTTGACGGCCGCCTTTGCAAGGCCGTCCGCCTTCTTATTGAGTTCCCGGGGGATGTGGCTTATGGAAAAATATGCGAAATCCCGGGTAAGCCTCATTGCCTTTTCCCAGAGTACCCTTAGTTTTTCGTCCTTCACCCTGTAGCGGCCCGTAATCTGTCTTACTAAAAGCTCCGAGTCCGCATACGCCTCGACCGAGCCTGCGCCGAGGGCGCCGGCCTGCTCAAGCCCTTTTATGAGAGCGGTATATTCGGCCACATTGTTCGTTGTAACGCCTATATGTCCGGAGACCTCCAAGACCCTGCCGCCCAATTCGAGCACGACCCCGATGCCTGCCTCCCCGGGGTTTCCGCTTGAGGCCCCGTCGCTATAGAGCAGGGCTTTTTTCATGGGCCGGGATGTAGTAGAGGATGCGGTTGCATTGGGGGCAATGGATTATCTCCTCGTTCTTTTTTATCTCGACGAAGAGCTGTGGCATGATGTTCATATTACAGCCGAGGCAGACCTCGTCCTTGGCCTCGACCACGGCAAGGCCCTTTAGGGACTCAAGGAGGCGCATGTAGAAGTTGTATATCTCGGCGGGCAGTTGCACTGCTACCTCCGTTCTTTTTCCTCTCAGCTCGCCGAGTTCCGCGGTTGCGCGGGCGGCTTCCTCATCGAGCTTTTTCTTGAGGGCATCGAGCTTGCCCTGCTCTTCGGCCATCGTCTTTTCCGCGGATTTCACGGACGCCTCAAGCGCCTCGACCTCTTCCATGAGCGTGAGTATCTCGTCTTCGGTCTTGAACCTTTCCTTGCCCTTTGCCTCTATCTCTTTCAGGTGGGCCTGATATTCTATATTGGTCTTTATCTCGGATATGCGGGTCTTGAGCTTTGAGGTCTTTTCGTTTACCTCTTCGAGGTCCTTTTCCCTGTCTTTTCTTTTTTTCCGTGCGGACTCAAGCCTTTGCCGGGCCTCCGATAGTGCGGAGCGGGCCCCGGCGAGGGCGCTTTCGAGGGGGGCGAGCCTTTCCGGGATGGAGCTTATTTCCGCATCCGCCCGTATGATGGCGGAGTCGAACCCCTGAAGCTCCACGAGCAGTTCAATTTCTATTTTCAATTTTGATGGCCGCTCCTCTCTATTTTGATGGGCCCACGAGGACTCGAACC
>CAZPPU010000231.1:0-2666 GCA_964588515.1 uncultured Nitrospirota bacterium | reverse complement strand
CGGTCGCAGGGGCTCGTAGCCCCAATATCGCAGGGGCCCGTAGCCCCCCCCAAAAAAAAAAAAGGCTGCTGTCCGTGGGATGTGGACAGCAGCGTAGGGGAGGTAACGAGGCGCTTATGCCCTCTTGTATAGCATAGTTTAGGATGCTTGTCAAGAAAAATTATCAGGCGACCTGAACATTGTAATTTTACCCGCCAACTATAGTTTTGTCCTCTTTAAGCGCTTCATAGAGTTCCCTTTTGATTACAGGGTAGGAGACCGAGTCCCACATGTCGCCGAAGTGGTGACTGAGGAGGTTCAGTGCGTTTGGGTCGTCCGTCTCTATTACGAAGAATATCTTCAGCGGGACCCTGCCTGCGACCTCATAACGGCTTATGGACTTGCACATCCCTTGAAAGACCCTGTCCCTGCCCTTATGAAACCACTCCGCCCTCTCCCTGTTTATCTCCTCGAGGGTGACATTGCCCTTTGCATCGAAGACCGAAAGATAAAGCATACATCCCCCTTCTAAAGCAGTCTTCCTTCTATAAGACGCTCCACGACCGCAGGGTCGGCAAGCGTTGTCGTGTCGCCGATTTCCTCGTGTTTGCCCTCGACTATCTTCCTAAGGATTCTCCTCATTATCTTTCCGCTCCGTGTCTTCGGGAGGCCGTCGGTGAACTGTATGTAATCGGGCTTTGCTATGGGGCCTATCTCCTTTCGGACCTGCTCGACCAATTCTTTTTCGAGGCCCGTATCCCCGGAGGCTGTGCCCTTAAGGACGACGAATGCGTATATGCCCTGCCCCTTGACCTCGTGGGGGAAGCCCACGACTGCGGATTCGGCCACTGCGCGGTGGGCAACGAGCGCGCTTTCTATCTCCGCGGTGCCGAGCCTGTGGCCTGCGACATTTATGACATCGTCTATCCTGCCTAAGAGGCGGAAGTCGCCGTCCTCATCGAGCCGTGCGCCGTCCCCTGTAAAATAAGAACCCTTGAACTGGGAGTAATAAACTTCCTCATAGCGTTTGGGGTCTCCGTATATGGTCCTTGCAAGACCGGGCCACGCCCGCTTTATGACGAGGGCGCCGTCTTCGTCCGGCCCCGCCTCCGTGCCGTCGGGCTTAAAGACCGCGGGCTCCACTCCGAAAAACGGCCTTCCCGCGGCGCCGGGCTTAAGCGGGACCGCGCCGGGAAGCGATGATATGAGTATCCCGCCCGTCTCGGTCTGCCACCATGTATCCACCACAGGACACCTGCCCTTTCCGATATTCCTGTGATACCAGAGCCACGCCTCCGGGTTTATAGGCTCCCCTACGGAGCCTAAGAGCCTCAGGCTTGAAATGTCTCTCTTCCTTGTCCATTCCTCCCCTTCCCTCGCAAGGGCCCTTATCACCGTAGGGGCCGTGTAAAGGGTGTTGACTTTATATTTTTGGACTATTTCCCAGTACCTGTCGGGCGCAGGGTAGGTCGGCACGCCCTCGAACATGAGCGATGTGGCGCCCATTGCAAGCGGGCCGTAGACTATGTATGTATGTCCGGTAATCCATCCGATGTCCGCGGTGCACCAGAATGTGTCCTCCTCACGGTAATCGAAGATGTACTTGAATGTGACTGCGGCAAAGACGAGATAGCCGCCGGTCGTATGAAGAAGGCCCTTGGGCTTTCCTGTAGAGCCGCTTGTATAGAGTATGAACATGGGGTCTTCGGCGTCCATCTCCTCCGGTTCCGGATAAGGCGGCGAGACTTTTTCGAGCTCCTCTTCGAGTAGGAGGTCCCTTCCCGGCAGGATGTTCACATCCATGCCGGTCCTTCTTACGACGAGGCATTTCTCTATCGAGGGGGTCTCTTGCATTGCAATATCCGCATTGGCCTTAAGAGGGACGACCTTGCCTGCGCGGAAAGAGCCGTCCGATGTGATAAGAACCTTTGCCTGACAGTCGTTAATCCTTTCCTTGAGGGCGGTGGGGCTGAAACCGCCGAATACTACGCTGTGCACCGCGCCTATCCTCACTGTGGCGAGCATCCCTATGACAAGCTCCGGGACCATCGGGAGGTAGAAGGCCACCCGGTCGCCTTTTCCGATCCCGAGTTTTTTTAGAAGGCCGGCAAAGGCGCAGACGCGGCGGTGCAGGTCCTGATATGTGAAGACTCTGCCCTCGCCCTGCTCGGGCTCCCATATGAGTGCGGCCTTGTTTTTCCTTCCGGTCTCGAGATGCCTGTCGAGGCAGTTATAGGCGGCATTGAGCCTCCCGCCCATGAACCACGAGACCTTGGGCGAGCGGAAGTCCCACTCGGATACTTTGTCCCACTTCCTGCTCCATGAGACCTCCCCGGCCATCTTCGCCCAGAAGCCCTCGGGGTCGCGGAGGGATTCCTCATAGAGACTCCGGTATTCGTCTTCGGACTTTATGTGCGCCCTTTTCCGGAAATCCCCGGGCGGCGGGAAAATAACCTTCTCGGACATCTCGGCCTCCATCGTTTATTTATTCCGCTGAGAATAACCTTCCCCTAAATCTTAAGAAGCAGGCAGTTTTATGTCAAGGACATTTCCTCACATGCCGGTCATTCCGGCCTGCCTTCTGAAGTCACCTGTCTCCTATAGTCATACGACAGGCAGACAGGCCCATCCGGATGATGATGTCCCTGTAAGTTGTTGAAGTAGGAAGCGACCCCCGATTAAAATGA
>CAZPPU010000230.1:0-2690 GCA_964588515.1 uncultured Nitrospirota bacterium | reverse complement strand
CCCATGAGGCAACAGAGAAACATTTCGTTTAGATTTTTACGTGAGGCAACGGGGCCCTATGGAACCGCCCGGCCTTTGTTATAATAAAGCTCGATGTTGCGGAGGGTATCGAAGAAGGCGCTTTCCGGGGGAAGGCTCACGGCAGAGGAGGCCCTCGGGCTCTTCCGGAGCGACGACATCTTCGCAACAGGGGAACTCGCCTCTTATGCCGCAGAGAGGAAAAACGGCAATAAGGCCTACTTCATAAGGAACCTCCATATCAACCCCACAAACATATGCGTAAACCGGTGCAGTTTCTGCGCATTTTCGAGGTCAAAGGGCGAGGCAGGCGCATTCGAGATGACCGTGGATGAAATCCTCGGTGCGATAAAGGCCGCAGGGCCGGTGAGGGAGGTCCATATCGTAGGCGGGCTTCATCCCGAGTGGCCTTTCGAGCATTACCTCGGAATGCTCCGCTTAATAAAGAAGACATTCCCCGCTCTCGGAATAAAGGCGTTCACCGCAACCGAGGTGGACCACATGCAAAGGATAAGCGGCCTCGGCCTCGATGCAGTGCTTGAGGCCCTTAAAGGAGCGGGCCTTTCGGCCATGCCCGGCGGGGGGGCCGAGATCTTCGCTCGCCGGGTAAGACAAAGGCTTTGCCCTGAGAAGCTTTCGGGCCAAAGGTGGCTTGAGGTCATGGAGGCCGCGCACAGGGCGGGGATTAAGAGCAATGCAACGATGCTCTACGGCCACATCGAGGGGTATGAAGAAAGAGTCGAGCACCTTCTTGGATTACGGGAGCTTCAGGACAGGACCGGCGGGTTTCAGGCATTCATACCATTGCCCTACATCGGTGGGCCGATGGCCGCAAACGGGAGGGGTGCGGGGAGGGGCTGCGAGCCCCTTCGTAAATGGGCCTTCGGCCTTCCCCGTCCGGGCTCGCTTGACGACCTAAAGACCATAGCCGTAAGCAGGCTCCTCCTCGACAACATCCCGCACATAAAGGCCTACTGGGTGATGTTGGGGGAGAGGCTCTCACAGCTTGCACTGCTATGGGGCGCAGACGACCTCGAAGGCACTGTGATAAACGAGAAGATTGCCCGCGCGGCCGACCCCGAAAACAAGAAAGGGTTGACTGCAGATGAGCTTATTCACCTTATAAAAAAGGCGGGGAAGGAACCCGTCGAGAGGGATTCTTTTTACAGGCCGATATGAAAATCAAGCAATCATGAAAAGATTAAGCGATAAATCTGCGCTCGGTCTTTTTAAGTCCGCCTCCCTCATCGAGCTCGGCAGGATGGCCGACCTCAGGCGGAAGGCCCTCCACCCCGGCGGCATCGTCTCGTTCGTCATAGACAGGAACATCAACTACACGAATATCTGCATAAACAGGTGCAGGTTCTGCGCATTCTACCGGCCGCCGGGAGACCCGGCTGGCTATGTCTTAGGGAGGCGGGAGCTTTTTGAAAAGATAAAAGAGACCCTGAGGCACGGCGGCACCCAGATACTCCTTCAGGGCGGGCTTAACCCGGCCCTCGATATCGATTACTACACAGGTCTTCTCAAAGACATAAAGCGGAACTTCAAAATCAATGTGCACGTGTTTTCCCCGCCCGAGATACCCTATATAGCCGAAAAGTCCGGCCTGATCCTAAGGGAGACCCTCTGGGTCTTAAGGGGGGCCGGGCTTGACTCCATACCCGGTGGCGGGGCCGAGATACTATCGGACAGGGTAAGGGGGCAACTTAGCCCGAGGAAGCTCGGCTCGGACGGATGGCTCAGGGTAATGTATGAGGCCCACAGGGCAGGGATGAGGACCACGGCGACGATGATGTTCGGCTCGATAGAGACCCCGGAAGATATAGTCGGGCACCTTGACCGCATAAGAAGCCTTCAGGACAGGGCGGGCGGGTTTACGGCATTCATCCCGTGGCCCTTCCAGCCCGGAAACACCCCGTATGAAAAAACCAATATCGCAGGGGGCCGTGCCCCCATCATGCCCGCCACTGCCGTCGAATATCTGAAGGTGCTTGCGCTTTCGAGGCTCTATCTCGACAACATTCCCAACATTCAGGCCTCGTGGGTTACGCAGGGCCTCAAGCTTGCACAGGTTGCGCTTAGGTTCGGGGCCAACGACCTCGGCTCAACGATGCTTGAGGAAAATGTCATCTCCTCTACGGGTGTAAGGCACATGGTCTCCAAAGAAGAAATTATTTCGGCTATAAGGAGTGCGGGGTTCATCCCGGCCCAGAGGGACACATGCTACAGCCTCCTCAGGGTCTATTAGTTATAATAATCCATGGCCATAAAAGGCATCTTTCAGAAGACCTCCTTCCACCTCCTCCTCATCGCCCTCCTAGGGCTTATCGCCTACTCCAATACCTTCGATGTGCCGTTTCATTTCGATGATGTGCATAACATAGTAGAAAACCCTCTTATAAAGGACCTCCGGTATTTCGCTGACCCTTCTGAGGCAAAAGAAGATAAGCTCTATAACGCCTTTAAAAGCAGATATATCGGCTATCTTACATTTGCGCTTAATTATAAAATCCACGGCTTAGCTGTAACGGGATATCATATATTCAATCTTGCTGTGCATATCCTGAACGCCATGCTTGTGTATTTCCTTGTCGTGCTTACTTTCAGGACACCGTTTCTTAGTAACCCCCCTTCATCCCCCCTTAAACTAAGGGGGGACAGAGGGGGGT
>CAZPPU010000229.1:387-2694 GCA_964588515.1 uncultured Nitrospirota bacterium | reverse complement strand
AGGGGCTCGTAGCCCCTTGCGGAGTGGCCGTGCCACCGCAGGGGCCTGCCTACCGGACAGGCAGGCTCACTGCCCTTGCGGAGTGGCCGTGCCACAGAATATAATACAGCATGTCTTTAAGGTTTCTAACTGCCGGGGAATCTCACGGCCGGGCCCTCATAGGGCTCATCGAGGGCATACCCGCGGGTCTGTCCCTTTCACCCGACGACATAGACAGGGAGCTCATAAGGCGGCAGGCGGGTAAAGGCCGGGGCGGAAGGATGAAGATAGAGCATGACCGTGCGGAGATACTTTCAGGGGTAAGATGGGGAAAGACCTTAGGCTCGCCCATAGCCCTTATGATAGAAAACCGCGACTGGCCCAACTGGCAGGAGGCGATGTCCCCTTTCAAAGAGCACGAAGGCTCTATCGCACCCCTCACGAGGCCGAGGCCCGGACATGCGGACCTCGCAGGCGCACTCAAATATAATGTAATGGATATCCGGGACATCCTCGAACGCTCAAGCGCGCGGGAGACCGCTATGAGGGTCGGCCTCGGGGCCGTTGCAAAGAAGTTCCTTTCCGAGTTCGATATGAAAATCGGCGGCTTTGTCACCGGCATAGGCGGCATCGTCGGGCCTAACCCGGGGGCAGAGGATGCGGCCTCGGAAAGATATCTCCTTTCGATGGCAAAGAAGGCCGAGGTCTCAAACACCCGGTGCCCGGATGAAAGGGCCGAAAAGAAGATGGAGGCCCTGATAGAAAGGGCCGAAAAGGAGGGCACGACATTGGGCGGGGTCTTTCTGACCTTTATAACCGGTGTGCCCCCGGGCCTTGGGAGCCACATCCAGTGGGACAGGCGGCTGAACGCCCTGCTTTCATCTTCCGTCATGTCCATACAGGCCGTCAAGGGCGTCGAAGTCGGCTCCGGCTTTGCAATGGGCAAGGCAATGGGCAGGGATGTGATGGATGAGATTTACTATAAGGGCGGAAGGTTTTTCAGGAAGACAAACCATGCGGGCGGCCTCGAAGGCGGAATCACAAACGGGATGCCCGTAGTCCTCAAGGCCGTAATGAAGCCCATACCGACACAGAGAAGGCCGTTAAAGACCGTTGACCTGAAGACAAAAAAGGCCGTCTCCGCCTCATACGAACGCAGTGATGTGTGCGCCGTGCCGGCGGCTTCTGTTATAGCGGAGGCGATGGTTGCCCTAACGGCGGCATCCGCATTCCTTGAGAAGTTCGGCGGAGACTCCATAGGAGAGACAAAAAGAAACTACGCCTCGTACCTCGCAAGCCTTAAGGCTTAATTTCCGAGGACATCTTTATGGGTTCCGACCATGGTTAAGACAATTCTCTTTCCGTCCCTGAAATAAGTGGCACGGTAATTCATTGTTATGCTGAATGCCCAGTCCTCGGCTCCCCTTAGTTTTTCGTTTCTCAAGCTCGGATGTGCAGGATTTCTAAGGAGGAGTTCCAGTTTTTCCCAGAACCTGACCCGTATATCCTTGGGCAAGTCGTTTATTGCCTTAATTACGGATTCAGGGATAACAATCTCAGCCAATGCGCTTTTTTGCCTCTTTTACAGACTTAAAAGCCTTTGTCCTGCCTTTTCTGTAGTCTTCTTTTGCCTTACGGATGCCTTCTTGCCAGTGTTTGCTCCAGAACCATGCCTGCTCCTTAGGGACTTCTATCATCGGTCTGATAACAATAATATTGTCTTTAACATCCACCTCGACCCGCTCTCCGACTTCGATTGAGACCTTTTCCCTGACATCCTCGGGTATTGTTATCTGGTATTTCTCCCTCACCTTAACCGTTGTAGCCAAAAAACACCTCCTACTTTAAGATAGTAATACAGTTAGGGCTTAGAAGTCAAACCGCGTTATTCAGGCCAATTGTTCGAGCAGGGACCCCATGAGCTGACCCACTGATTCTTCCCGGCTGTGCCTCAACCCCCATCTTGGAAAGGACGCTTTTCCTTCGCTTCATTATGAAGGCGAAAGGCAAGGGGAGATAAGTATGGCGTCCCCGGAGCGGGGTCAATTCTGATATAATCTTGAAATGGCGGAAGAAACAGCGCATCTCTACGACTGCATCATAGTGGGCGCAGGCCCCGGAGGGCTTCAGGCAGCCATATACCTCGGCAGATACAACAGGGATGTCCTCATCATAGACCGGGGCGGGGGAAGGACCCACCATGCCAAGCACATCGAAAACTACCTCACCCAGAAGGCCATCTCGGGCAAGGAGCTTCCATGTCGGCATCGAAAAGGGCGAGGTCATGAGCGTCCGGAAGGAAGAAGTCGCCTTCTATGTCTATACGAA
>CAZPPU010000229.1:0-377 GCA_964588515.1 uncultured Nitrospirota bacterium | reverse complement strand
TATGCCGCAAAGTTTGCACTCGTCTCTTCAGGGGCTTCGGCTTCAAAGGGACAACACAACGCTCAAATATATCACCAACCGCAGTTACGAGTCCTCTTTGGACGGGCTTTACATAGTCGGGCCCCTCACAGGAAACGACCAGGTGGTGATAGCCGCCGGAGAAGGCGCTATTGCGGCCATAGAGATAAACAAAAGACTCCTTCAGATGTAAGGGGGGAATTTTAATGGGGGGATTTTTAATGGAGCTTCAGATGTTCGAGCCTAAGGAGAAAAAGGGCCTCATAGTCGTTTTAACGGGCCACGGCAAGGGCAAGACCACATCTGCCCTCGGGATGACCCTCAGGGCCGTCGGGCATAATATGAGGGTCTGAATAATC
>CAZPPU010000228.1:0-2698 GCA_964588515.1 uncultured Nitrospirota bacterium | reverse complement strand
GTGGATGCGGAAGGCACATACAGCACGGCGAGGCTTTCAAAGACGCTCAAAGCCCCGGTCGTCCTCATCATGGACTGCACCAAGATGACCCGGACTGCCGCGGCAGTCCTTTTAGGAGTGAAAAGGTTTGACCCCGGGGTTCGAATCGAAGGCGTCATATTAAACCGTCTCGCAGGCAAAAGGCATGAGACGGTGATAAGGCGGTCCATCGAGAAATACTGCAAGATTCCCGTCATCGGCGCAATCCCGAAGCAGACGGATGCGGTATTCCCGGAAAGACATATGGGGCTTACCCTGCATCAGGAGCATCCCGAGGTAGCACGGGCGATAAAGGAAGTCGCCGGTGTTATAAAAAAATATGTCGACATAGACGGGGACATAGCCATTGCGCGCAAGTCCGGGGAATTGCCTTTAAAAAAAGAATATTTTAAAACGCAGGCATCCGTGTCGGTGAAGATAGGAGTCATAAGGGACTCGGCATTCCAGTTCTATTACCCGGAAAACTTCGAAGAGCTTGAAAAAAGAGGGGCGAAACTCATAGAAGTCAGTGCGCTTACGGATAAAAAACTACCCGATTTGGACGCCCTCTACATAGGCGGAGGTTTCCCCGAAACCCATGCCATAGCCCTCGCAAAAAACAGGGCCTTTAAAGACAGCCTCCGGAAAGCAGTCGAATCGGGCCTGCCCGTTTATGCCGAATGCGGAGGACTTATGTTCTTGGGCGACTCCTTGAGCCTCGATGGAAAGGAATACCCGATGGCAGGGGTTTTGCCGGTAAGGTTTTCCCTCCAAAAGAGGCCCGAGGCCCACGGCTATACCGAGGTGGAAGTCGCAAGGCCCAATCCCTTCTATAAAAAAGGCGCTGTCTTAAGGGGACACGAATTCCATTATTCTAAAGTTATAAGCCTGAAAAAGCGAAAAAACATGTATATGGCATTCAAGATGAAGAGGGGAAAGGGCATAGCGGATAAGCTCGACGGGTTTTGCTATAAGAATGTCTTTGCCACATATACCCACCTCCATGCCCTTGGCGCGCCCGAGTGGGCGGAGGGGATGTTGAGGGCCGCGACCCCGAAGTATCGGGGTGCTTCTTAAACCCGCAATAATAAATCTCCTCGGCATCGAGGACTACTCAGGCATCATCGAGCTTTCAAAGAAAAACCGCTCGGCGCTCCGAACCCTTATCTCCCTTACAAACGAAGAGACCGACATTTCAAGAAAGGCAATCGAGGCAATAGGGAAAATAACTTCGACAATGTTTCCTGATGAGGCAAGAAAGGTTATCCAGCGCATCCTCTGGATGATGAGAGCGGAATCGGGAAGCAGCCTCCGGAGCGGGCCCGAGATTATCGGCGAGATTGTCAGGGCAAATCCCGAACCGTTTGCCGATATCGTACCCATAATCGCATCGTTTCATGGGGAGGAATTTTTTATAGTGGGCGTGCTCAGGGCAATGGGCAGGCTTGCGGAAGTAATGCCGGAGATGATAACGCCATTTAAGGGAATCATTTTAGGCTATGCAGAAGACCCGGACCCCGAGGTCAGGGAAAACGCTCTTTATGCCCTCAGGCTGTTAAAAACCGTTAAGCCCTCGCCTCCGACTTCCTGCTAAAATTACAATTTTATCTTGATTTTTAGGTTGATTGGTGTAAGATTATAATAAGATTGTCGGTATTCCGGCAAAAATGCCGGAAATTTATCACTGACAAAGGAGGGGGCTATGGAAGAAAGGAAGGGGATAGATTGGTCGAGCCTGTGGAAGAAGGACGACTGGCTTGCGGTCTGGATAGGTTTCCTGATAATCGTTTTTATTCTCGCCGGACTTGCCGTTAAGACTCCCAAGTTCAAGTGGACGACCGAGGGGGAGTTTGCGGGGTATGCCGAGAAATCAGCTCCTCAGGTCGAGAAATTAGCAGTGAGCGCAAGTGAAAAAGGGGAGATAGCCGTTCAGGCACAAGCAGTTGCGCTGAAGACGGCATTGGATGCAAAGGACAGGAAGGCTGTCGGAGATGCCGCCGGAGCGCTTGAGATGGCATCGAAGGAGGCAAAAGACGAGGGCATAAAGAAAAAGGGCGAAAAATTAGGCAAGGACATAAAAGGAGAGGCAGGCAGTCTGCCCGGCAAGGTGCTTTCGAGCGACAACATAAAATGGGCGGTTTACATCGGCATTGCGATGCTGGTGTTGAGCATCATTGCCATGTCGCTTACCGGCGCAAAGGCAGGCGGCTTGATAGCAGGCTTCCCGGTGGTCTTTATCATCGCATGGATAGCGCAGTTTTTAGCTGGAAACCATACGATAAATTACTACGGCATAGAGTATGTGCTCTGGTGCCTGTTCTTGGGGCTTTTCGTGAGCAATGTGCTTCGCGTGCCGGAATGGCTTAAGTCCGCCGTGCAGACGGAATTCTATATCAAGACCGGGCTCGTGATTTTAGGGGCGGGCATACTCTTCGGCGAGATAGTCAAGGCAGGCGGATACGGGATTGTGCAGGCCCTGATTGTCGTCATGACGGTCTGGTATCTAACTTTTTGGGTGGCAAGGAAGCTCAAGGTGGATGACGAGTTTGCCGCTATACTTTCGAGTGCGGTCTCCATATGCGGGGTCTCCGCCGCCATAGCCACCGCGGGCGCGGTAAAGGGCGACCCGAAGAAACTGAGCTATACGACATCCATAGTCCTCATATGCGCCATACCGATG
>CAZPPU010000227.1:1903-2737 GCA_964588515.1 uncultured Nitrospirota bacterium | reverse complement strand
TCCCTGCGATTGCGCCTAAAACGAGGCTATAGTGCATAAAGGAGTGTATGACATCTATTTTTTTCTTTCTGATTAGGCGGTAAAGCAAAGGGAGATGTGAAAGGGAAACAGGCAGGTAGAGCCACTGAAGAAGAGGGCGCACCCTGCTTTTTGAATGAAGAAAAGACTTCGCCTTGCCGGTAGAGAGCGGCTTTCCGAACCCTATATGATAGACCTCCGCATACCGCCCGATTACATCGGCATAGGAGACGCCGTCCTTATACCGGAGGTCCGTGAGATAGCAGACCGTAGGCGCAAACCTCTCCCTGTCCATGAGCCTTACAATCTCCTTGACCCATTCCTCCACGCCCCCGCCTTTAAGGGTGTCAACGAGCAGGAGGACATTTACCCTCCGCTTATTCAACCTTTCTCCCTATGAAGTAAAAGGAATCCGCAATAAGCGGGTAGCGTTCTTTGTTTTTAACGAGGTAGTCCAGATACTTTACCGGGTAAAGGAGACCGGAAAGGATATCCCGGATGAGGGAGCTCAGGCGTCTCGAAGGCACAAAGAGCGAGATGTACTCCGGGATGAAATATGTGGCGAATGAGCCGGGTCCGGAGCTTACACCGCTTTTAATCTCTTCAAACCTGTGGAATATAATTTTCAGGCCCTGCGGCGTAAACCTGTAGTAATCGAAGCGCTCATGCATGATGTTAAGGAACGGGACATTTATGCAGGCAAGCCCGCCGGGCTTCAGCACCCTATGAATCTCATCGGCTACGCCCCACGGCCTTGCCGTGTGCTCAAGCACGGCATTGGAGTATACGCAGGCGAACGAGCCGTCCCTGAAAGGC
>CAZPPU010000227.1:0-1893 GCA_964588515.1 uncultured Nitrospirota bacterium | reverse complement strand
CAGTGCGTGGCCGTCGGCTACTACATGGACGCCGGGCCGCCATGCGATATCGAGGTTTACGACATTGCCGCGGGTAATCAGGCGGTCGAACCTCCCTATGCCACTGCCTAAATTCAGGATGAGTTCGTCTCCGGCGATGGAATTGACATAATCAAAGACGGTCTTATCCACAAAGGCCGTCAGGGAGGCTCTGGGGGAAAGCCTTTTAACGAGCTTCTTTAGCGGGGATTTCCACTCGACTGCGGCAGGCCCGGCTGTAACTGCATAGGAAGGCGCATCAAGCCCTTCAAAAAAGACAGGGACACCTTCGACCGTCCCGAATTCCCTGCGGCACTTCCCGCAGACGACCCTCTTAGGAAGGCCCTTTCCACAGGGGCTACCTGCCCCATCGATATCTCCCCTGCATTCAGGGCATACGAGCATCCCGGGGAGGTTATCTGCCGGAGAAAAATTTCTTATACTCATCGAGGTCGTCTCTCCTTATAATAAATATTTCCCTCAGTGTCCTGCCGGAAAACTTCCTGAAAAAGTAAATCAAAAGGACAATCCCGATTATGCAGGAAACCGCATAGCTTGCGGCAACTCCGTATATTCCGTATGAAGGGATGAAGGCAAGCCCGGAAATTATGCTTACTGCCGCATTAAAGACCGCAAGGGCCGAAAGAAACCCCGGCTTCTTAAGCTGGCCGATGAAATACACGCTTAAAACCGGCGTGACGCCCACGGTCAGGGTCCCCAAAAGCAGAAGCCGGAGGGGGTTGGCCGCACCGGAAAACGCCCCTCCGTAAAGGAGCCTTATCAGAAGCCCGGAAACGGCCGCCAAAGACAGGACGGCTATGAAGAGCCCGAAAAACAGGTTCCTGCTTACCCTCGCCGTAAGGGCCGCACTATCCGCGCCCGGACTGCTTGAAATCCTGTGGGCCACGGCATTCCTGACAGGGCCTGTGGAAAGCATGACCTTCTCGTTCAGCTCCGAGGCAACGGAGAACACACCCACTGCGTCTGCGCCGTGAAAGTAATTCAGGAGGAATATGTTGAGCCTCCGCCAGACCTGCGTTGCGGCCTCCCCGATATTGCCCCTCAGACCGAAGCCGAGCGCGGACTTAAGAAGGCCGCGGTTGAGCCTCATGGGCGCACTGTCCTCTTTGCGGGCGATATAGAACATGGCAAAAAAACCTGCCGTAAGATAAATTGCCCACGAATACATAAGCCCCCTCAGGCCCAAGCCCGCATAGACCGAATAGATGTTAAGCCCGGCCCAGAGGACGGAAAGTCCGATTGTGAGCTTCCCCTGAAGTATTATCTTTTCGAGCCCGACCATCAGATAGTTCCAGTAAAGCATATATATCGTAAAAGGGAGCATCGCAAACGGCACGAACAGATAATCCCCTCCGATATCGCCGAACATATCGACCCCTATCATGCCGGTCAAAACGGGCAGGAGCATCCCGGCCCCGCCGAGGCAAAAGGCAAAAAAGACCGAGGCCGCATTAAGTTCTGATACCCGGTATTCCTTCCTCGCCCCGAATGTCATGTTGCTGAGGCCGATGCCCATATTGAGGAGGCCCGTAACCATGCCGTTAAGGGTTATTATGAGATAATACTTGCCGAGGACCTCCGGGCCGAGGTTCCTGCCGATTATGACCTGAGAAACGAGCATCCCTAAGAAGAATATGCCGTTTGAAAACGCAGACCAGAGCGTGTTCCTCCTAATGCCCATGCAGGTAGTTTACCCTTTATTTTAAGAAGGTGTCTACAAAAAAGGCCGGCGCAAGCCGGCCCGTAGGGGGGCTACGAGCCCCCGCGATATTGGGGCTACGAGCCCCCGCGATTTAAGGCCGATGGACGGTAAGGGATTCGAACCCTCGGCCTCCACGTTGCGAACGTGGCGCT
>CAZPPU010000226.1:0-2770 GCA_964588515.1 uncultured Nitrospirota bacterium | reverse complement strand
GGGAGACAAAACAGGCGCTGGCCGGACTTAAGGCGATGCTCGGCGCTTATGATCTTGTGATATTGGATGAGGTTAATATCCTTTGCGCACAGGGCTTGATTGAGGCCCAGGAAGTGGATGACCTCCTTCTTTCAAGGCCGGAGGGGCTTGAGCTTGTGCTGACAGGAAGGGGCGCTCCGGATGACCTGATTAAGAAAGCCGACCTTGTCACCGAGATGAAGAACATAAAACACCCCTATGAGCGGGGCATAAAAGCCCGCAAGGGCATAGAGTATTAAGCGCACGGAAAAAGAATGAGTATCTCCTTCATTTCCTTTTCGAACAAAACCCGCCGACGCACAAATCTTTATATGCGAGTTCCATTCTAAAAGGATAGCGATTTACGGCAAGGGCGGAATTGGCAAATCAACCACGACCCAGAACACGGTAGCCGGGCTTCCGGAGGCGATGGACTCCATAAACTCCACCGCCACGGTCGCTCTCCAGAAATACTCGACCCAGAAGACCGTCGATTACATCCATAAGGAATGGAGGCAGGAGACGGCCGTGCTGCCTCCCATCGGGATAAAAAATACCGACCGTTTTTTTTGACGGGATAAGCAGGATAACAGGCAGGCCCGTTCCCCGGGAGATAGAGGATGAAAGGGGGGTACGCCGTGGATGCGATGGTAGATTCACACCCGTATATCCACGGAAAGAGGTTTGCGCTTGTGGGCGACCCGGATATCCTTCCAGGGGGCCTTAAACCTCTTAAACTGGGTAGTCAATACGGTCCTCGATGAGTTGGACAGAAAGACGATAAATACGACGAGCTTCGATGTAATAAGGTAAGGGGCTACGAGCCCCGGCGTAATCGGTGTGCCGCTTTATGAGATGGGTTTTCCGGTATATAAGTCGTTTGGTTACTGCGCAAAGAAGACAATCGGCTATGCCGGGGCCCTCTCATGCATCATCGAAGCGGCAAATCTTTTGCAAAGGTAAAAGGGCCTTCTCCGATAGAGGAAGAAATCAAGAAACTTTTTGAGACTTTAAGGACTTCTCCTCCGCCATGGCTCAGGAAGTCTATGGAAGAGGAATAAATAAAAAAGGAGGAACAAAGATGAAGATGATACGGGCTTTTATAAGGCCGGAGAAAGAACAGGAGGTTGTGCTGGCATTAGAGGGTGCGGGGTTTCCGTCCCTTACGAAGATGCCCGTCTTCGGAAGGGGAAAACAGAAGGGGCTTCAGGAGGGAATTCCCGGAACTTATCCTTTGTTTATCTACAAACGGCCTTATGCTTGAAGAAAGGCTTAGGGATATTTTAAGTGCAGGCGTAAAGAGCCTAACGATTACCATAAATGCAGTAAACCCGGAGACGGCAGAGAAGATATATTCACATGTTTTCTATAAAGGCAATCGATTTGAGGGCATGGAAGGAGCGGAACTTCTGCTTGAAAACCATGGGAAGAACTCGGGTTTCCGGTCTTGGGCGCCGTCTCGGGGATGCTCGGCTGTATGATGGCAATAGAGGCAATCAAACTCCTTACCGGCTACGGGAGACCCCTCCTTAGGGAGATTCTCTTTTTCAACTGCCTCGACATGAGCTTCAGGCGGATGAGGATAGCGAAAAACCCGCAGTGTCCCATCTGCGGAGATTTACATATCCATCGCCCCTTGAATTATCCGGAGAAATGCTTTACCTTATAAGAAAACCGAAAGGAGCGGGGCATGGCCCTCAATCAGACCCTTCAGGACAGCTATTTGAACCAGTTGAGGAAGGAAAAGGTGCCCGTTGTCGTCTACCTCACAAACGGGGTGAGGCTCAAAGGGGTCATAAAGGGGTTTGACAGCTTCGTGGTCCTTCTTAAGGAGGCCACCCACCAGCTCATCTACAAGCACGCCATTTCGACGATATTGCCCGAAAGGGATATAGAGCCGAATCTGAAGACCGAGGCATGAGACCCCCCATGCCCACAGGCCCGATGACTGCAGAAAGCGGAGATGCCGATGCTTAAGGCAATGCGGAAACATGCAAAATACTTCTATGTCCTGTTTTTCCTGATTATAGCGACATTCATATTCTGGGGCGTTGGCTCTGTGGACAAATCCACCGGCGTACCCGTGGCCACCGTAGGCAAAGAGAGGATATCCGCGGAGGAGTACTGGCGGGCCTACGACAGGACGGTCGGCGTCATGAGGGATACATACAAGGAGAAGTTCGATGCGGAGATGGAAAAGAAACTCAAGCTGAAAGAGCGGGTCCTCAACCAGCTCATAGAAGAGCGGGTCCTTTATCAGGCCGCGGAGACCGCAGGCATCAGGGTCTCGGACATGGAGCTTGAGGACGCCATCACGCACGAGCCCGCATTTCAGAGGGACGGGGCCTTCCAGAGAGAAATATACATTAGGACGCTCGAACTGAGCAGGCTCACCCCGCAGATTTACGAGGCAGACAAGCGGAGGGAGCTTATACTCGAAAAGATGGTAAGGCTCATAACCGCGTCCGTCGAGCTTTCCCCCTCGGAGCTCAAGGCCCTAAGCGGAGAGAAACGGGCTTTAAAGGAGATAGAAAAGGCCCTCTTACAGGCAAAACAGGAGATGGCCCTCGCCTCCTACATCGGGGGACTCAAGGCCCGCGCAAATATAAAGGTAAACAAGGAACTCATCGCGGAATAAACCTGCCTGCCCCGATGCCCTCTTGCTCGAAGTGCGCCATCTGTAGTAAAATCTTAATTAGCCGAAGTGGTGGAACCTGGTAGACACGCACGTTTGAGGGGCGTGTGGGGAAAC
>CAZPPU010000225.1:0-2790 GCA_964588515.1 uncultured Nitrospirota bacterium | reverse complement strand
AATACCTTGACTTCGCCTTTTGGACCCTTGCCCCTTTCGGGGGCCGTGTATGCTCAATTATAAGTATGCGCAGGGTTGAGATATACGATACGACACTGAGGGACGGGGCGCAGTCCGAGGATGTCGCCTTCTCCGTGGAGGACAAGCTCCGCATCACGGAGAAGTTGGATGAGCTCGGCGTCCACTGGATAGAAGGCGGCTACCCCGGGGCGAACCCGAGGGATGCGGAATACTTCAAGAAGGTAAGGAAACTCCATGCGGCCCCGAAGGTAACGGCCTTCGGCTCCACCGCAAGACCCAAGCACAGGGTCAGGGACGATGCCGGCATAAAGGCCCTTATCGAGTCCGGGGCGTCCGCATTCACCATAGTCGGGAAGACATGGGACTTCCATGTAAGGGAGGCCCTGAGGGTCCCGCTTCAGGAAAACCTCGACCTTATATACGACTCCATCACATATCTTAAAAAGCACGGGAAGGTCTTCTTCGACGCCGAGCACTTCTATGACGGCTTCAGGGAAAACCCCTCCTATGCGCTTAAGTGCCTTGGGGCCGCGGCCTCTGCCGGCGCGGACTGCCTCGTGCTCTGCGACACAAACGGAGGCAGTCTGCCGGAGGATGTCTCTTCGGCGACGAAGGCGGCCCTGAAAGAAGTGAAAATCCCGGTCGGAATCCATGCGCATAACGATTCGGACTGTGCGGTCGCAAACACGGTTGCCGCCGTCAGGGCCGGCGCCCTCCATGTGCAGGGCACTATAAACGGCCTCGGCGAAAGGTGCGGGAACGCAAACCTCTGTAGCGTGCTCCCGAACCTTCAGGTAAAACTCGGCCTTAAGTGCATAACCGACGAGCAGTTAAAGAAGCTCAGGGAGGTATCCCGGTTCGTAAACGAGATAGCCAACCTCAGGCATTTTAAAAGACAGCCCTTCGTCGGAGACAGCGCCTTTGCGCACAAGGCGGGGATTCATGTCTCGGCGGTGGTCAGGAGGCCCGAGACATACGAGCACATACGGCCGGAGCTCGTCGGCAACTCCCACCGGGTGCTTATAAGCGACCTTGCGGGCAGAAGCAATATAATAAGGAAGGCGAAGGAGTTCGGCATAGAGATGGACCCGCAGTCCCCGCAGGTCCAAGACATCGTGAGCACGCTTAAGGACCTCGAAAATCAGGGCTTCCAGTTCGAGGGTGCGGAGGCGTCATTTGAGCTCCTCATGAAGAAGGCCCTCGGCCTCCACAAGAGGTTCTTCGACCTCGTGGGCTTCAGGGTCATCGTGGAGAAAAGGAAGGAAGGGGAAGCGCCCCTGAGCGAGGCCACGATAATGCTCAAGGCCGGAGGCCACACCGAACACACCGCGGCCACCGGAAACGGCCCGGTCAACGCCCTCGACAACGCCCTCAGGAAGGCGCTTGAAAAATTCTACCCGGAACTCAAAAAAGTGAAGCTCCACGACTACAAGGTGCGGGTGCTCGCCGCAGGGAGGGGCACCTCCGCAAAGGTCAGGGTCCTCATAGAGTCCGGGGACGACCGGATGAGGTGGGGCACCGTCGGCGTCTCCGAAAACATCATAGAGGCGTCCTATCAGGCTCTGCTTGACAGCATAGAGTACAAGCTCCTCAAAGAGGGCCTCTGACCCTTCCCTTCCATTGTCCGGGCCGCCTTGCCGTCTCCTGCTCCGGCAGAAGTGTTTTTTAAGAATTCAAAATTTAAAACAATCGTTCCTAAAAAGGCATCGTTCACTAATTTGCATTTTTTGTTTCAGATATAATTTTCTTGTTGACAAAAGATATTTTTTATGTTCTAATATATTCAAGATGAGGATGTTAAGGAGCTTATTCTCGTCATCGACAAGGGCCGATGTCCTGTCGCTCCTCCTGAATAACCCCGACGAGAAGTTCTATGTCAGGGAGATAGCCAAGCTCTTAAAGAAGAACCCATCGGGCATAAAGCGCGAGCTCGACAACCTCGAAAGGGCCGGCCTCATGATAAGCGAGCGCGTCGCAAACCTCAAGTACTTCCACGCGAACAAGGACTCGGAGCTTTACTCCGAGCTCAAGAGTCTGATAACCAAGTCCCTCGGGCTTCCGGGCGCGCTGAAGGCCCTCCTTAAGACTTCGGGCGCAAAGGCCGCATTCATCTACGGCCCATATGCCGAAGGCGAAGAAACGGACACGGTGAATCTCTTTGTCATCAGCGAGGACCCCGCGCTCGAAAAGGAGGTTAAGGGGCTCGAAAAAAAATTCGGCTGTAAGATGGATATCATGCTGATGGACGAGGAGGAGTACAGGGCAAGAAGGAAAAAACGGGATGCGGTCTTAAGGCGCATACTTTCCGAAAAGCGCTTAAGGCTTGCAGGGAAAATTTAAGTTACCCCTCAGGGGGCAGAAAGGAGGTGATCCCATGGCCACAAAGAAAGCAGCCGCGAAGAAGCCTGCAAAGAAGGCGGCAAAGAAGAAGAAATAAGACCCACTCGGGCTGGGGATGACCTCCCCAGCCCACCATTTTTACTATTTTAAACCCTGCATTACTCGAAAAACCAATAATGGTAAGTAACTATTTGATTTATTTATATTTTTTGTTATTGACAGCTTGTAAATCCCCTTAAATGAAAACCATTGATTTATCAGGACTTTTTTGAACAAAATCTGGACACATATGTAACTGCATGATTTATTAAGCTTTTTGATGCGCTCTGAGACCGAACTCCCTTATGAGGCGGAGGTCGTCATCGGGGCGTCTGCCCGTCTTGGTAAGGTAGTTCCCTATGAGGAGGCCGTCTGCGCCTGCGATGAACA
>CAZPPU010000224.1:0-2814 GCA_964588515.1 uncultured Nitrospirota bacterium | reverse complement strand
AGGGGCTGTCCCTTCAGGTGCACATTCTGCAGTGGGCATAAGTTTTACGGCGGCAAAGGCAGGCTGAGGCCCATAAGGGAGGTCGTCGAGGAGGTCGCCCAAAGCAGGTGGCGGCTCTTCTGGGGCATAGACGACAACATCTGGGGCACGAATGTCGCCCGCTCCATCGAGCTTTACAGGGAGATGTCCCTGAGTGTAAAGCGCAAGTGGTGGTTCGGCAGTGCGGATATAGTCTCCGTGGAACACCCGCGGTCGGACGAGCTTCTTAGGTATGCAAGGAAGGCAGGGCTTACCGCGGTGCTCTTAGGCTGGGAATCAAATAACCTCTTGAGCCTCAAGGAGTACAGGGCATTCGGCAAGCAGGGAAGCCAAAGGCGCGATGCCATCAAAAAGATAAGGGACCACGGCATCGAGGTCATGCTCTTTGTGATGGCCGGAGGGAGAAAGGACGCCCGCGAGGACTTCGACGGCATCTACAAGCTCTGCGAGGAACTGAAGGTCTCGGCCCATCCGGTGATGACCACGCCGTTTCCGGGCACCGACCTCTACGAAGAATACAAACCGTATCTCATCCCCGGGCTTGACTGGGACAGCTTTGATGGAAACCATGCGGTCGTCGAGCACCCGACGATGAGACCCTCCGAAAGGGAAACTGCGATAGTAGACCTCAGGGCAAGGCTGTTTACCGTGCCTAAAATTCTTCGGCGGATATTTCAGATATCGCTTAAGGGCTTCCCGATGAGCCACATCACATCGTGGATGGTGCAGTACCCTCAGGGCAGGGCCTTCAGGGAATACGCAAGGGGCTGCGAGCCCCCACGCAGGGGGGTCAGCGGCCCCTGAATTTCTCGAGCCTGTAGATGAATGTCTTATAGCTCATACCGAGGAGCCTTGCGGCCTTTGCGGCCACGCCCCCCGCCCTCTCCATGGCCTGATTGATGAGTTCTCTTTCAAGAAGCTCGAAATTCAGTCCGCCCTCCGGAAGCTCCAAGGGCAGGCCGCCCGTGTGCGCCCGTCTCAGCTCGGATGCGATGTCCTTGAGGCTTATAGTCCCGGTGTCGTTTACGAGCACGGCCTTCTCTATGACGGACTCAAGCTGTCTGATATTGCCGGGCCAGCCGTATCCGGATAGGGCCTTGAGCGCGGCCGGCTCCATGCCCTTGACACTCTTTCCGAATTCCCTGTTATATTTGCCTATGAAGGACTCGGTAAGGAGCGGTATGTCTTCCTTCCTCTCCCTGAGCGGAGGCAGTTCTATCTCCACGACCCTGAGCCTGTAGTAGAGTTCCTCCCTGAATGCGCCCCTTGAGATTTCCTTTTCGAGGGCCTTGTTCGTTGCGGCTATGAGCCGCACATCCACTTTTACGGGGTCTTTGCCGCCGAGCCTTCTTATCACTTTTTCCTCTATGACCCGGAGGAGCTTCGACTGCACCTGCACGGGCAGGTCGCCTATCTCGTCAAGGAACAGGGTGCCGCCTTTTGACGCCTCGAAAAGGCCCTCCCGCCTTGAAAGTGCGCCGGTGAACGCCCCGGGCTCGGAGCCGAAGAGTTCGGACTCAAAGAGGCCCTCCGGTATGGCCGCACAGTTGAGGGCGACGAAGGGCCTGACCCGTCTTGGGCTGTTATAATGGAGCGCCCTCGCCACAAGCTCCTTGCCGGTGCCCGATTCCCCTCTTATAAGGACCGTGGCGGTCGTCGGGGCGACCCGTCTTACGACATCCACGGCGGTTTTCATTTTTTCCGAGCCGCCGATGATTCCTTCTATCCTGAACAGCCCGTAAAGCTCCTTTTGAAGCCGGAGGTTTTCCTTGAGGAGGGCCGCCCGCTCCACCGCCCTCCTCAGAGTAAGAAGCAGGGTGTCTTTTTCGAGGGGCTTTGTCAGGTAATCGAATGCCCCTTTCTTTACGGCATCCACGGCCGAGGCGATGGTGCCGTGTGCGGTCATTATTACAATCGAAGGCGCAAAGGGCTCCTTGGGGACGGACTCCATGAGCTCTATGCCGTCCATCCCTTCCATCTTGAGGTCCGTAAGCAGGACATCCGGGCTCGTGCCGTTTAGGAGCTTGAGGGCCTCGTCGCCCGAGCCTGCCGTGCGGGTCTCGTACCCCTCGGCATCGAGGATGGTCTTAAGTATTTCCCTTTGGAGGGGCTCGTCGTCTACGATAAGGATGACCGCCATCAGCCCTCCGCCTTTATCGGAAGACTGCCCATCGGAAGGCTTATTGTAACCGTGCTTCCACTGCCCTCTTTGCTTTTGAAATCTACCCTGCCTCCGTGCTCCTCGACGACTCTTTTTGTAAGGGCAAGGCCGAGCCCGACCCCCTTGTCCTTTGTGGTAAAGAACGGCTCAAAGACCCTCCGGGCCTTCTCCCCGGAAAGGCCCGGGCCGGTATCCTCCACGGCAATGACGAACCTCCCGCCGGATTCCCCGGCGGAAAGCGTAATGGCGCCGCCTCCGGGCATCGCCTCAAAGGCGTTGAGGACGATGTTATAAAGGCAGGTCTTGATGAACTCCGGGTCGAGGTCGATCTCCGGCAGGGCGCCGAGGCGCTTTCTTATCTCGATGCCTTCCTTCTCCGCCCTCGTGGATACGACCTCCACGACCGCCTCTATGAGCGGGCCCGCATCGGTTTTTCTCATGTTTAGGCCGAGGGGCTTTCCATATTCGAGGAACCCCTCGGCGAACCTGCTCACGCGCAATATCTCTTTTTTGATATTAAGGAGGAGGGACTCGAATTTTTCCCTCTCCTCCCGCCCGGCCGGCTTATACTTTTCTTTTATGTGGTCTATGGATAGGCTTATGAAATTAAGCGG